>NZ_JAUBRN010000073.1:0-30240 GCF_036701875.1 Microcoleus sp. MON1_C5
CTCAACCAGAACCGGTTGTCGAAAATCTCGAAGTTTCAGAAACACCAAAGTCGAGCCAACCTTCTCAACCAGAACCGGTTGTCGAAAATCTCGAAGTTTCAGAAACACCAAAGTCGAGCCAACCTTCTCAACCAGAACCGATTGTCGAAAATCTAGAAGTTTCAGAAACACCAAAGTCGAGCCAACCTTCTCAACCAGAACCGATTGTCGAAAATCTCGAAGTTTTAGAAACACCAAAGTCGAGCCAACCTTCTCAACTAGAATCCCAACCAGTTGTAAAAAATCGGCCACTTAAAAAAAAGCCACAACCGAGTAGCGATTCTCGACCAGAACAGCCACCTCTTGCCAAAAAGCGACAAATAGAAAAAAAGCAAAAGGATAGAGACGACAGCGAAAAACCAGCCGCAGGCGAATCAGAATGAACCAATTACCAATGGCCAATTACCCATTCCCAATTCCTAAAGGTTAGTAATGATTAGTAATATTATCGCAATTTACCGCAAAGAACTACAAAGCTATTTTGCCTCGCCATTAGCCTATGCCATCGCAGCAGTCTTTTGGCTAATCACCGGCTACTTTTTAATAGCCATCCTCCTCGCCCCCGACGGGTTAATTCCCCAAATCGGCCAGCGAGACCAAATGGGAATTACCGAACCTCCCATCGACGTTGCTTACGAATTCCTGCAACTCTTTCTGCGAATCATGGGTTCCCTTTCCTTGTTCGTACTACCCGCACTCTCAATGGGACTTTACGCTGAAGAACGCAAACGGGGCACCTTAGAACTATTAGCCACATCGCCCTTAACAAACTGGGCAGTTGCTACCGGCAAACTCCTGGGAGTTTTAACATTTTATACCACAATGTTGCTGCCCCTGCTGTTCTGCGAGGCGATCGTCCTCAGTTCCTCAACCCCACCCGTACCCCCCGGAGTTCTTCTGCTAGGACACGCCGGCTTAATATTACTAGCAGCAGGAGTATTGTCCCTAGGAATGTTTATTTCCTCCCTCACCGACAGCACAATTTTATCCGCCATCCTCACCTTCGCTCTAGTATTATTTCTCTGGGTGATCGATGCAGCCGCCGTCGGTATCGGTGGCCCTTTCGGAACAGCATTAGGACATTTGTCCCTACTAACAAATTACACCAATCTTGTCAAGGGAGTTTTCGATACCAGCAGTTTAATTATGTTGGCCAGTTACATCATTTTAGGAGTATTTCTGACCGCCCAATCCATCGATGCTTTGCGATATCAGCGTTCTTAAAAGCATCAGGGAAGGCTTCGGAGAATAAAGAAGAAAGAGTGGGAAAGTAAGAGATTGGGAGAGTTGCACATTAAAGGAAAAACCACCACTTCCCAATTCGCAATGCCCAATGCCCAATGCCCAATGGCCAATGCCCAATTCCCAGTTCCCAATTAATGTTAGTTATTCCACTAATTACTTGAAAGAATGAGATTTATCAATCCCAAAATCGACTTTGCGTTCAAAAAAATATTCGGTTCCAGCGACAGCAAAGACATCCTGATTAATTTTTTAAACGCCATCCTTTATGAAGCACAGCCGGTCATCGAAGACTTAGAAATAATCGAGTCCCCGCCAGAAACTCCAACTCTCGGAGTCCAAGACACACACCTAGATGTCAAAGCCACAATTAACGGCGACAGAATCGCCCTAGTTGAAATTCAACTGATCAACGTGCCTTCCTTTGGGAACAGAGTTTTGTACAACGCTGCCAAAAGCTACAGCCAGCAATTAACAGGAAAAGAACGCTACGAAAGACTAAAAACAGTAATTTCCTTGAAAATTACAGACTTTGAAATGTTTGAAAATCAGCCGGAATTTATGTCACGGTTTGTTTTCCAAGAAAAAGAGCAACAGTTTGAGTGTCCAGATACTGAAATAGAATTAGTATTTATCGAACTGCCAAAATTTAGCAAGGAATTAGCAGAATTAGAAACAAGTGCCGAGCAATGGATTTACTTTCTCGAAAATACCAGCAATCTGGAGACAGTACCAGAAACACTCAGTGCAGTTCCAGAAATTCAGAAAGCTTTTAGAATTGCCAGCGAGGAAAACTTCACTCAGCAAGAATTAAATGAATTGCAGAAGCAAGAACTGTGGATTCAAGACCAGCAGATTGCCATAGAGGTAGCAAGAGAACAGGTGACAAAAACCGCTCAACTTTCGTTAATATTGCGTCAGCTAGTGCGGCGTTTAGGCACAATACAACCGGAAACCGAAAACTGCATCCGTGAATTAGGCGTAGAGCAATTAGAAGAACTAGGAGATGCCGTGCTGGACTTCAACAATCAGTCAGATTTAACAGCATGGTTGCAGGCTAATGCGATATAGAATAACATCCTCGAAGCGGAATTTTCTCACTCAATATTTACCTTATGAAAATTAGCAAAAAAAATTGGAAATACGTTTTTTTGCTGGGCCCCCTCCTCATCGCAGCGGGGGTAACAGCAGCACTTGTATCTGGAGTATGGGACCCCCTGACAGTCGGTTTAGTGATTGCCGGAGCAGTGACGATCGCACTTTGGCTGCTATATTTGAGTTACGAACAAAGCTTTTGGGGGCAGCGTTCCACTCAAGCCAGCACCAACGCCCTGATTGCTACCCTCGCCGTCATTGTGATTCTCGGAGTAATTAACTTCATAGCAGTTCGCTATCCCGTCCGCCTCGACTTAACCGAAAGCCAACAATTTACCCTCGCCCCGCAGACTCAACAAATACTGCGAAACCTGCAACAAACAGTCAAAGTTTGGGTGTTTGACCCCACCCAAAATCCCCAAATCAAAGAATTGCTGCAAAGCTACAAACGCGAGGGAGGCGAAAAGTTCCAATTTGAGTTTGTTGACCCGCTAGCCCAACCGGGAAAAGCGCGGGAATTTAGCATTACCAGCGTCGGAGAAGTTTACCTGCAATCCGGTGACAAAAAACAGGTACTGCAAAAAGGCGGCACTGCTTTTGGTAGCGACCCGAATCAAGGGCTTTCAGAGATAAAACTTACCAATGGCTTAGAAGAAATCCTCAGCACTCGCGTTGCTACAGTTTACTTTTTGCAAGGCAAAGGAGCCCGCCCGATAAAGGAAGGTCAAGGCGGAATTCAGCAAGCTGAAAAAGCTCTGAAAGATAAATACTACAACGCCCAAACGCTGAATTTGACCGAACGCAAAGAAGTGCCAGAAGATGCAGATGCTTTAATCGTTCCGGGGCAGGACAAACCGTTTTCCGATACAGAAATTAAAGCACTAAAAGCTTATCTCGATCGCGGTGGCAGTTTATTGTTAATGGTAGACCCGGCAACTGATACGGGATTGGACAAGTTGCTGCAAGAATGGGGCGTAAAACTAGACACCCGTTTGGCCATCGATGCTTCGGGTACTGGTCAAAGATTTGGCCTCGGCCCCACGGTTCCCACAGTCAGGCGCTACGGCGAACATCCGATTACTCAAAGTTTTGGCACAGGCATTTCTTTCTATCCGTTTGCGCGTGCTTTGGAAACCTCGCCCGTAGAAGGGATAGAGGAAAAACCGCTGATTTGGACGAGTCAAGAAAGTTGGGCGGAAAGCGATTTGACGACTAAGAAATTGGAGTTCGATCAGAAGACCGATCGACAAGGCCCCCTATTATTAGGTGTAGCTTTAGTTCGATCGTCCACTGACAGCACTCCCTTAAAGCCCTCACCTTCACCTTCACCAACTTCGCCCTCGCCTTCACCCCAAGCATCACCGACAACTTCGCCCTCGCCTTCACCCCAAGCATCACCGACAGATTCCCCATCGCCGACAGATTCCCCATCGCCGACAGATTCTCCATCGCCGACAGATTCCCCATCGCCGACAGATTCACCATCGCCGACAGATTCACCGTCGCCAACTACTTCGCCATCGCCGACAACTTCACCGTCGCCAACAACTTCACCATCGCCAACAACTTCGCCATCGCCAACAACTTCACCATCGCCAACAACTTCGCCATCGCCAACTACTTCACCATCGCCAACAACTTCACCATCGCCAACAACTTCGCCATCGCCAACAACTTCACCATCGCCAACAACTTCGCCCTCGCCGACAACTTCACCAACAGCTTCCCCAATCAGCTATTCGGTGATTGTCTCGCAAGAAGCTACGCCTCCTGTATTACCGACGACTTCGCCAACACCGGCAGCATCTCCGACAGCATATCCCACAGCATATCCAGAAAGTTCGCCAATACCGACAGAATCTCCCACAGCATCTCCCACACCGACACCAGAAACATCTCCCACAGAATCTCCCACAACATCTCCCAGTCCAAAGTCAACTCCTTCCGCGCCTTCAACTCCTAGAAAAACATCGCGAATGGTAGTAATTGGCACATCTCAATTTGTGACTAACGGTTGGTTTGACCAACAACTCAATAGCGACGTGTTTATCAATTCAGTCAGTTGGTTGAGTAAACCAGACCAGCAAAGCTTTTCTATCAGTCCGAAAAAAGCTACCAACCGCCGCATTAACATGACGCCCATCCAAATAGGATTGCTGGTTTTAGCTTGGCTAATTTGGCCTTTACTCGGACTGGGAATTGGCGGCGCTATCTGGTGGAAGAGAAGATAAGTTAGTTGACTGTTGTCAGTTGACAGTTGACAGTTGACAGTTGACAGTTGTCATTTGTCATTTGTTAATCCTTTGCTGTGGCTAATAACAAATAACCAATAACATTAATCAACAGTCAACAGTCAACAGTCAACAATGCCCAATGCCCAATGCCCAATGCCCAATGCCCAATGCCGAATTCGCTGTTACTATGAAATTGCAGAAAAATACATTAGTATTGATAGCCGTCGCGCTGAGCATGACGGGGTTGGTTGCTTTGTTCGAGATGCAAGTATCTCCGAAACAGGAAGCCGCTAAGGAAGAAAAACAGAAAATTTTTGCTTTTAACTCCGATCGCATACAATTCTTTACAGTCAAAACTCCCGAAAAAATATTGACCTTTGAGCGAGTTTATGCTACAAAAGGAGGCAAGTCTAGCTGGGAAATGAAATTGCCAGTGCAAGCACACGCAAGTCAGGCATCGGTGGATTTTTTGCTCGACAGGCTCGCCACAGGAAAGAGCGATCGCACGATTAATATTACTGCTGCTCAACTGCCAGAATTCGGTCTCGACCAACCCCAAGCTACAGTCACCGTAAAGCTGGACAACCAGGAAACTCACCGCCTAGTTTTAGGCAAAACAGACTTTAGCGGCCGCTTCTTGTACGCTCAAGCCAATCCGCCGGAAGCGCCCCCTCAAAATTCCGCCCAAAATTTGTCCGTGCTGCTAGTGCCTTTTGACTTTAAAAATGCCGTCCAGCGACCTTTGTCAGAGTGGAAAAAAGCAGAAGAACCCAAAACAGACAAACCGCAAAAACCATCTCCCACGCCAAGTCCTGAGAATAAATAGATGGCCGTTGGATCTGAGATGTTGCACCATTCTCAATAAGCCTTTTATGAACAGGCAAGATGGCTGTTCCACAAAGAGTGAATTTTCTTGTGGAACACCCATCTTGCCTGTGGCTGACAATGGTGCACTCTGGGATAGAATTTAAAGAACCAATCCCAAAACCTGTTACATCCAACATTCCTCACCTAAAATACAGAAAAGTCTAAACTTAAACTGTATTTAAGTGGCGTGCATTACCCCCAGGAAAGGGCGAATATGTTTCAGACAGCACTCAACCAAGGTACGACAGCAACGGATACAGCGCTTGACGTTGAACTCCGCAAGGTCTTTAAGGTATTTAACGGCGAAACCGCAGTCCGCGGAGTTGACCTCAACATCCGCCAAGGAGAATTTTTTAGCATCCTCGGGCCTAGCGGCTGCGGCAAGACTACGACCCTGCGGTTAATCGCTGGGTTCGAGACTCCCTCGGCGGGCGAATTGATGATTCGGGGCCAGTCGATGACCAACACTCCAGCTTACCGCCGTCCGGTAAATACTGTGTTTCAAAGCTATGCTTTGTTCGGACACATGAATGTCTGGGACAATATTGCTTTTGGATTGCGGATAAAAAAGCTGGGGAAAGCAGAAATTGAAGAACGGGTACGGGAAGTTTTGCAATTGGTGAAAATGGAATCTTTCGCCAACAGGTTTCCCGGTCAAATGTCAGGCGGCCAGCAGCAGCGGGTGGCTTTGGCGAGAGCTCTGGTAAATCGACCGGCGGTTTTGCTGCTGGACGAACCTCTGGGTGCTCTGGATTTAAAGTTGCGGAAGCAGATGCAGTTGGAACTGTCGAATTTGCATCAAGAATTGGGTTTGACTTTTGTGATGGTGACTCACGACCAAGAAGAGGCGATGAGTCTGTCTGACCGGATTGCGGTGATGCACGAGGGGAGGATCGAGCAAATTGGCTCTCCTGAAGAAATTTATGAGTGCCCGCAGACGGCTTTTGTGGCGGATTTTATTGGCGATACGAATTTGTTTTCTGGTACGGTGGAGTCGATCGACCGATCGACTATCACAGTTCGCACATCAGCCAATCTGAAAATAGTCGTTCAGCAGTCGGATATGTGGAGTGGTGTCACAGGCGACTCTGTTGTGGTCAGCGTTCGGCCGGAAAAAGTATATTTGAATCTCTACGAGCCGGAAGTGTCGGTCAACTGTTTTGAAGGGCGGCTCAAAAATACTATGTACATGGGCACGCACGTTCATTACGTGGTTGAGTTGGCGTCGGGCGATAAAATTACTGTACGCCAGCCAAATACCGGCGGTTCTTTCCCAGATCCGCACACGCCGATTTACGCTTATTGGGGAACTACTGATTGTCTCGCTTTGACCGATCGAGCATAATTACGAAGGAAGTTCGGCAACGAACGCGCGATCGAGATTTAACGGATGTCACGGAGGTCGGGAAGTTCGGCAACGAACAGTGTACGGGATTTAACCGATTTAACGGATGGATGTTGCAGGGAAGTTCGGTAACGAGCAGTGTACGGGATTTAACCGATTTAATCTAATTTCCCAATCCCTAATTGCCCAATCTAAAATCTAAAATCTAAAATCGAATTTCCCAATCCCCAATTCCCCAATCTAAAATCTAAAATCTAAAATCTAAAATCTAACTGTGCCTCCGACTAACTTACCAATTTCCAGGATTTTTCCGGCTAATTCTACACGCCGTCAGTTCCTAAAAAATTCGGCGGCGACAATTTCCGGGTTAGCTGCTTCGAGTTGCGGCTGGCGACTTGCAGACGTACAATCTGCTCCTGCCGTCAAAGGTTCTGCCGACCAACTTTTCATCTATACTTGGGCAGGCTATACCGATGAAGCTTTGCTCGATCGCTTTGCCGAAAAAACCGGCATTCGCGTAGTGGCTGACGTGTTTAGCTCCAACGAAGAGATGCTGGCGAGAGTTCAAGCCGGTGGCGCGCGCGCCTACAGCATCATTTACCCGTCGGACTACATGGTGGTTCAAATGACGGAACTCGGGCTGTTGAGCCCATTAGACCACTCGATTTTGGGCGGGCTCGATCGGCTCAGAAAACAGTTCCAAAACCCTGTTTATGACCCAGGAAACCGCTACAGCGTGCCTTTGAGTTGGGGAACAACAGGCTTGATTTACAACACCGAACAACTCAAAGAAGCTCCTGAAGATTGGGAGTATTTGTGGCAGCACAAACAGGAGTTAGCAAAGCGAATGACGCTGGCGAGTGATGTTCGAGAAGTCATGGGCGCTGCGTTGCGGATGCTGGGCTATTCTCTGAATTCTACGAACCAAGAGCAAGTGAAACAAGCTTACGAAAAGTTGGTGGAACTCAAACCGGCGATCGCATCTTTTACTACTGATGCTTGGCGGCCTCAAATGCTGACGGGGGATTTGAAGGTAGCTATGTGTTATTCTTCTGATGCTAATGAAGTAATTTCAGATAACGATAAATTGAAGTATGTCGTCCCCAAAAGCGGTTCTTCTCTGTGGACTGACACTTTAGTAATTCCTAAAGGTTCTCCCAATCCCGAAGCAGCTTATAAATGGATTAACTTTATGCTGCAACCCGATGTCGCTGCTTCTTTAGTAGAGCGGCTCAGTTTTTCAACTCCTTCGGAAGATGCTTTTAGTTTGTTGCCCCCGGAAGTTCGCGAAAACGACATTCTTTTTCCTTCGGAAGCTGTTTTGAAAAAGTGCGAAGGTGTGGCTCCGGTCGGCAAATTTATGGAAGTGTACGATCGCTATTGGACTCAATTAACCAGCGGCTAATCATCAAAACTAGGGCGGGTTTTACAGGCAATCTCTGATTCTTACCCAATATATACATCAACCTGCCCCCCTAAAGCAGAGCGCCCACTCTATCCGTATTATATCCGCGTTAACCCGCGTTCATCAGCGGTTAAAAACTCAAAACAATTGATCTATGGCTGTTTCAACTAGAACTCCCCCTCCTATTCCTCCCAATTCTCCTTTGAAGGCTGAAACTGTTTCCCCGTGGTCTGCTTGGGCTGGGCCACTGGCATTGCTCGGCCCTTCTGGCTTGTTGCTGCTTTTATTATTAGTCATACCAACTTTGGTGATTTTTCAGCTTAGTTTGGTGCCGAATATTAAGCCGGGAGATTTGGTGAATCCTTCGGGAATCGGCAATTACCTGAGAGTGTTTGAGCCGCTGAATTTACAGGTGATGGGTCGATCTCTCTTTTTCGCAACGGGGACTACTATTCTGTGTTTGCTGCTGGGATTTCCCGTCGCTTACTGGATCGCCCTCAATGTCTCGAAAAAGTGGCGGAATTTAACTTTGTTAGGCTTTGTGTTGCCGCTGTGGACTTCTTCGCTGTTGCGATCGTATGCTTGGATTACAATTTTGCGTCCTACGGGTGTTCTCAACTCGCTCCTGGGACTTTTGGGCATCCCTCCTTTAGAATTGCTCAATCAAAGTTCCGCAGTTCTAATCGGCATGGCTTACAGTTATTTGCCTTATATCGTGACAATTCTCTACGCATCTTTGGAAAAGTTAGACCGCAGGTTGCTAGAAGCATCTCAGGATTTGGGTGCGAATCCAGTGGAAACTTTCTGGAAAGTGACAGTACCTCAGACTATGCCGGGAATTGCTGCGGGTTCTTTGCTAGTATTTATTAGCAGTTTGGGCGATTTTGTCGATCCGGAGTTGCTCGGTGGAGCTTCGAGTATGACGGCGGCTCGTTTGATTTACAATCAGTTTTTGGGGGCCACTCAAAATTGGGGGCTGGGTTCGGCTCTGAGTATGGTATTAATCTTTGCAGTGAGTATCGGAATTGCCCTTTTGCTCAAATATGGCGATCGTAATGCAATTTAGGATGTTAAAGGAAGAAGGAAGAAGGAAGAAGGAAGAAGGAAGAAAACAATCCTAACCTATTACCAATTACCGATTACCAATTACCGATTACCGAGAAATGGAAAATACCGCCGACCATCCACAGGAGGAAATACAAGCCGATATGTACTTAAAACCTAAATTTAAGGTTTCTTGGCAGGTAATATTTGCCGTTTTGATGTTTTTTTATATGTACCTGCCCATCCTGGTACTCACATTTTACAGCTTTAACAAATCGCGTTTTAGCGCCGGCTGGGAAGGATTTACTTTAGATTGGTACGTTAAATTATTTAGCGATACGCGGATTTTAGTTGCCCTGAGAAACAGTTTAACAGTGGCTGTTTGTGCAGTTGCAATCTCGGCGGTACTCGGCACTTTGATGGCAGTTGGTTTAGCCCGCTACCGCTTTCCTGGCAAGAGTTTATATCAGGGAGTCTCCTACTTGCCGATTATTATTCCAGATATTGCTACCGCAGTTGCTACTCTGGTATTTTTAGCAGCGCTGGCTATTCCTCTGAGTTTGTGGACAATTGTCGCCGCTCACATTGTGTTTTGTCTGGCTTACATCGCTCTAGCTGTTTCTACTAGATTGGCCGATTTAAACCCGTATTTAGAAGAGGCTGCCTTGGATTTGGGTGCAACGCCTGTTGAAGCTTTTATTCAGGTTTTGCTCCCTCAATTAATACCCGGAATTGTTTCCGGTTGTCTGCTGTCTTTTGTCCTCAGCATGGACGATTTTTTGATTGCGAGTTTTACCGCAGGTAGCGGGACTACAACTCTGCCGATGGAAATTTTTAGCCGGATTCGGACTGGAGTGAAACCTGATATTAATGCTCTCAGCGTGCTGTTGATAGTAGGTTCGGGAGGATTGGCATTTTTAGCGGAATATTTGCGCGGCCGGGGCGAGCAAAAACGGACTCATTAGTCATTGGTCATTGGTCATTGGTTATTACTCACCAAAAAACCCGGTTTCTTTGAGAAACCGGGTTTCTGAGGCGGTAATGTACGCAGTTGAAACCCTACAGAGGTTGTGGGTCTAGGACTGAATTGCTGCTATTTTGCTGCTGGTAATTTCACCTTAGTAGCCAAACCTAGTGCTTCCATGACTTGAATTGTCATCCAAGTGAAGTCAATTTCCCACCATTTCATACCGTGACGCGCAGAGTATTGAAAAGCGTGGTGGTTGTTGTGCCAGCCTTCGCCGTAAGTCAAAACCGCAACCCACCAACAGTTAGTAGAACTATCTTCGGTTTCGTAAGTGCGGTAGCCAAATTTGTGAGTGGCGCTGTTAACAAACCAAGTGCAGTGATATACCGCAACTAAGCGGACAAAAATTACCCAAACTACAAAAGGCCAGCCTGCTGCTAAGTAAAGCAACACGCCAAATGCGATTTGAATGGGGAGAAAGTAGTTTTGCAAAAACTGGTAAAAGGGGTCGCTCGAAATGTCTTTTGTGCAGCGAGAAATTTCAGCGTGAGCTGGACCTTTATATAGCATCCAGCCGAGGTGACTCCACCAAAAACCCTTTTGGGCATTGTGAGGGTCGAGCGCATTTTGGTCAGAGTTGGTGTGGTGCAATCGGTGCAGCCCAACCCAATCAATTATTCCTCCTTGACAGGCAAGGGCTCCGCAAAATGCTAGAAAGTATTCTACGAATTTTGGTGTCTGAAAACTGCGGTGGGTGAGCATTCGATGCCATCCGAGAGTTATTCCCAAACCGCCGGTTATCCAGTGCATGAATACTGTTAAACCAACTGCTGTCCAATTGAAGTTACTGGGTAGCAGTGCGAACAAAGCGCCGATATGAAGTCCTGCTAAACTAATAACGTGCTTCCAATTGTATTGGAGTTTTTCTTGCGTTGCAATTGTCATTCTCTTTTTGATTTCTGATGAGATGCCGAGCTGAATTCACGCATAATAGTTTGGATTGAACAGTGAACTTTTTTGCTGCACTCTTGCCCAAACTAATAAAGAATCAATGATAGATTTTGGATTAGGATTGAAAAAGATTTACCGTTGTATTTTGAAAATAAAAAATTTGGCTGCCAAACAAAATTTTTTGTTCCCAACTCTATTATAACTGATTCTGGTTTTGGTTGGGTCGATCGCACCAGGGGATTCGATCTTTGTTCAACCCAACCTCTACCGATCGCAAAAACACGATTAGGCATTGGTCACGAGCCATTAGTCCAGACCTGATGACCGACAACCAATGACTAATTGCCGATCGCTATTTTTCGGCTAATTTCACTTTGGTTGCCAAACCAAGTGCTTGAAGCAGTTGAATTGTCATCCAGGTGAAGTCGATTTCCCACCATTGGAGGCCGTGTCGAGCCGAGTATTGAAAGGCGTGGTGGTTGTTGTGCCAGCCTTCGCCGTAGGTGAGCAGGGCAACCCACCAGCAGTTCGTCGATCCATCGCCCGACTCGTAGGTGCGGTAGCCAAATTTGTGGGTAGCGCTGTTAACCAGCCAAGTGCAGTGGAACACCACCACGATCCGCATAAACACGCCCCAAACCACGAAAGACCAGCCGCCTAATAAATAAAGCAACACACCGAAGACGACTTGGATGGGGATAAAATATGCTTGGAGAAACTTGTATACTGGGTCGTCGCCGATGTCTTTAGTAAAGCGCGGGATTTCCACTCTGATGGGGAGATCCGACAGCATCCAGCCCATGTGGCTCCACCAGAAGCCTTGATTGGAATCGTGGGGATCTGTTTCGGTGTCGGAATGTATGTGGTGTAACCGGTGCATTCCTACCCAGTCGATCGGGCCACCTTCACAGGAAAGAGTACCGCAAATAACTAGAAAATACTCTAGCCATTTCGGTGTTTGAAAACTGCGGTGGGTGACTAGGCGGTGATATCCGAGAGTAATTCCTAAACCACCTGTTACCCAATGCAGAAAGACTGCTAGCCCAACCGCAGACCAGCTAAAGTTACCAGGCAGCAAAGCAAATAAAGCACCGATGTGCAGAAAGGCCATAAAGCCTACGACAGGCCAATCAGGAGAAGTTTTTTTGGAAGTTGCAATCGTCATGAATATATTATGTTTACAAACTAGGGGCCGCATCTACGCCATAATGAACAGCGCGCACGCAACTGGTGAGCGAGGTATAGATGAATAGCGTTTCACGGCTACAGGAAGCAGAACAGGCACTCTTTCAGATTTTTTCTGGTATTGACACGACAGTCAAGCAAAATCTTCAACGAGTCTTAAAAGCTTTTCGCAGCCACCGGGTTGGAGTCCACCATTTTGCAGGGGTTACGGGTTACGGCCACGATGATTTGGGTCGAGAGACTTTGGACGGGTTATTTGCCGAAGTGGTAGGGGCAGAGGCCGCGGCTGTCCGGGTACAGTTTGTTTCGGGTACTCACGCGATCGCCTGTGCTCTTTTTGGCATCCTGCGTCCTGGTGACGAAATGTTGGCAGTGGCTGGTTCTCCCTACGATACTTTAGAAGAAGTGATCGGCTTGCGAGGGCAAGGTCAAGGTTCACTGATTGAGTTTGGCATTAGTTACCGTGAGTTGCCTCTAACTCGGGAAGGAAGTTTGGATTGGCAGGCATTGAGCTCTACTATTTCAGCAAAGACTCGCCTGGTTTTTATCCAGCGCTCTTGCGGCTATTCTTGGCGGTGCAGTTTGTCTATTTCTGAGATTGAAAAAATCGTCGCCGTAGTCAAACATCAGAATCCTAACACAATTTGCTTTGTTGATAATTGTTACGGGGAGTTTGTCGAGGATTGCGAACCTACTGCTGTGGGTGCGGATCTGATGGCTGGTTCTTTAATCAAAAATCCGGGGGGTACGATCGTCCCTGCTGGGGGTTACGTTGCCGGCAGGGCTGATTTGGTGGAGGCGGCAACTTGTCGCTTGACGGCACCGGGAATTGGCAGCAGTGGGGGCGCGACTTTTGACTTGAATCGCTTGCTGTTTCAGGGTCTTTTTTTGGCTCCCGGGTTGGTGGGAGAGGCGATCAAAGGAAATCATTTAACGGCTTATGTTTTTTATAAGTTGGGTTATCGAGTGAATCCTATGCCTTTGGCTAGAAGACGAGATGTGATTCAGGCGATCGAATTTGGTTCGGCTGATAAGTTAATTGCTTTTTGTCGGGCGGTTCAGCAAAATTCCCCCGTCGGTTCCTATTTAGATCCGGTGCCGGCTCCGATGCACGGGTATGAAAGTCAGTTAGTGATGGCTGGGGGTACTTTTATTGATGGGAGTACGTCGGAGTTTTCGGCTGACGGGCCTCTCCGGGAGCCTTACGTGGCTTTTTGTCAGGGGGGGACTCATTGGACTCATGTATCGATCGCTCTTGAGGATGCGATCGAGGCTGTGGGCCCAGCTAAGTAAGTTGTAGGGGCGGTGCGGTATGGGGGCTCCCTGGGTTTGCAGGGTGATTTTTGAGGATTTTTTGACCGCAGATGCAGGCAGATTGACGCTGATGAACGCAGATTAGAAGATGTATCCGGGATCGGCTGCTGGGAGTTGGCTCGCCTTCGCTCGCGCCGGAACCGGTACACAGGATCGGAGTTAAAATTAATATCGCTGTATTTGCGAGTTTACTCCGCATTTTTAAGTGCTTGAATATCGCCTTGCATAATTATGCTGACATTGCGCGAAATCTTTTCTATTTCCCAATCCCACCACCTAATTTCTAATAGTTGTGCAACTTCACCATCGCTAAAACGCTGTTTGATTGGATGTGCGGGGTTTCCACCGACAACGGTGTAAGCGGGAATGTCTTTTACTACAACGGATTTGGCGGCAATGACGGCACCATCGCCGATTTTGACTCCAGGCATAATCAGGGATTCATAGCCGATCCAAACATCATTGCCAATGACGGTATCGCCTTTACTTGGCAGTTCCATTAATAAATTCATGGCTGTTTCCCAACCATTCCCAAAAACAGGAAAAGGATAAGTTGAAATCCCGTCTAGTTTGTGATTGGCACCGTTCATGATGAATTTGACGCTGGTGGCGATCGCACAAAATTTACCAATAATTAATTTGTCGTTTCCGTAGTTATAAAGTACATTTTTTTCAAAGTTTTCTGGATCTATTGGATCGTCGTAATATGAGTAATCACCGACGATAATGTTGGGGGATTTAATAAAGTTTTTGATGAAGCATACGCGCCGCTGATCGACCATCGGATAAGGTCGGTTTGGATCGGGCCCAATTCCTGCCATAAGTTTCCATCCTTATTCGTTAAGCTGCTGGATTGATGTAGTGTTAATTCGAGTGAGGTTTGCTTCTGCTTCAGTAACATAGAGTAAGAGAGTTTGTCAAGGGGTAGACGAGGAATTTTGGGTCGATCGCCCTGCAAGAAATGAGACAAAATGGTAAAAGCCAACGTCCATCCGCGTTCCGAAGCCGTTAAAAATCCCAAATTAATATTAAAGAAGCGATCGCAGTGAGATAATTTATGAGAGTACGAACCTACGAAATCGGTGATACCCAACAAATTGTAAAACTGTTTTACGACACCGTACACGAAGTAAACATCCGCGATTACACAAAAGCACAAGTAGATGCTTGGGCGCCAGCAGATATCGATATAGAAACTTGGGCTAAAAGTTTAAGCAGTAAATTTACTTTCGTAGCAGAAGAGGGTGATCAAATTGCAGGTTTTGGGGAATTAGAAGCAAGCGGCCATATCGATCGCTTTTACTGTCATCAAGATTTTCAAAGGCAAGGAGTCGGCAGGCTAATTTTAAAACAAATTGAGTCAAAAGCCAAAGACTTAGGAATTAACAAGTTATTTACCGAAGCCAGCATTACAGCTCGACCTTTTTTTGAAAGCCAGGGATTTATTGTGATTAGAAAACAAGAAGTAGAACGCAGAGGACAAAAACTCATCAACTTTCCCATGCAAAAAAATATATAAACAACGATTTGTGTAAAATTAGATCGAAGAGTTTTACAGAGGAGTTGCGATGGTGACAGAAGCTACAAATGTGGTGGGCGGAAAGTTAGAGACTTGCTGCACGTCGCCGATGACGGGCTATTATCGAGACGGCAAATGCAATACAGGTGGTGGCGACTTTGGGGCTCACACTGTTTGTGCTCAACTGACAGAAGAGTTTTTGCAATTCACTAAATCGAACGGAAATGATTTGAGCACTCCGGTTCCCGAATTTAACTTTCCCGGTTTGAAGCCTGGGGATTGCTGGTGTTTGTGCGCCTCTCGCTGGAAGGAAGCAATGGATGCAGGAGTTGCGCCGCCTGTGGTTTTGGCTGCGACTCACGCCTTGACTTTGGAATACGTTTCTTTGGATGAATTGAAGCAGCACGCTGCTGATTTGTAGGAGGATGTTGGTGTGCGATCGCTTTTAGTCAATAAGGGCGATCGTCTTTTTCTGATGAACATCAAGTCAATGGATTTGAGATTTTAGATCGATCGCCACTCAAATATTTAAGTGCGATCTCGTCATTTCGAGGTTTTACTATTAGATGAACTTACGGCTTTACTCGATCCTGATTCTCACTTAAATTTGGTGCCCGCGGTGCAGCGTTTGGTCAAAAATTGCGGGCTGACGGCTTTGTGGGTGACTCATGGTTTGGATGAGTTGAATTATTGCGAGGGGCTTTTTTGTTGGAAAAGTGTGGAGTGCTCGATCGGGCCTATCCAGCAAGGTTCAAGCAGCGGTTGATGCAAATTTAGGAAGTTTAGCGGCTGAAGTGTGGGCAGAATTAGCGATCGCATTTCATCGGACGTGATATTAAAGGTAAAACAAGGATGACTAACGGGACTTAGACAAAAACTGAAGCCATTTTGGCTTCAAACGCAGATAGAGAAATACTTTTAGCTCAAATGGCCATGAATCTAGTTAGACCAACGGTTTCAGAGATTTTTAGGTTATAGACCTCTTTGCATCGTCTAGATGGGATTTCAACTCCTAAAGGGGCTGGAAAATGTTTAAGTCTTACTAAAAATCTTGCTGTGTAAGTCTTCTTCCTTCTTCCTTCTATTTAACGATCGCGATCACGACACTGTATAATCCTGTGAAGGCTATTTTGAGCCACCAGGGTCATTAAACAACAAAACTTCATATTTTTCCTTATGTTAGACGCTAAAACTCTATTTCAAGAAACCTACTATCTGGCTAAAAACCCAGAGGTAGCAGCCGCTCTAGCCAAAGGGAACTTCCAAAACGGATTTGAACACTTCACCCAATTCGGTCAATTTGAGGGTCGCAACCCTAGCGCCCTATTCGATACTAATTATTATCTCCTAAATAACCCTGAGGTTGCCACCGCTGTCAACAGCAAAGCTACCACAGCAATACAACACTTCATTAATTTTGGAGAATCAGAAGGCCGCAATCCTAGCCCATTCTATAACAACAGCTATTATCTAGGGAAAAATCTCGATGTTGCTGCGGCTGTCGATCGCGATGAAATTACTGGTATTGGTCACTTCATCCAATTTGGTGAATCGGAAAACCGCAGTCCTAGCCCTTTATATAACGATAGCTATTATCTGGGAAAAAACCCAGATATTACTGCTGCTGTTGAGCGCGACGAACTCACTGGCATTGAACACTTTATCAAGTTTGGCGCTGCTGAAGGGCGAGATGTCACCCCATTTATTAAGTCTGGTGACTCAACCTTGCCAAATGGCATTGCTTCTGGAGATACCACCCAAACTTCAACGGTTTTGTGGACTCGCAGCACAGTTCTTGGTAATGTTGTCTTTGAATACTCCACAGATCCAAACTTCAGTAACAGTCTCGGCACTCTCACAGATACCGTCACCGATGTTACCGTACCCGTGAAAGCCGAACTGACGAATTTAAAGCCTGGTACTCAATATTTTTATCGAGTGCGTGATGCCGCTGGCACTTCAGCAGTTGGGCAATTCCGCACTGCTGCTGAGTTGGGAACTCGCCAGGGTTTACGATTTGGGGTAGCAGGCGACTGGCAAGGTCAACTTACTCCTTTCCCGGCGATCGCAAATGCGCCGGAACGCAATCTCGACTTTTTTGTTCGCCTCGGCGACAGCGCTTATGTAGACGATCTATCGCCGGATTTGCCGGGAGTCAGACAACCTAAAACTTTTGAAGAGTTTAGCACCAAGCACAATGAAGTCTACGCTCAACGTTATGGCCTCAATACCTGGGCTGATTTGCAGGCTTCTACCAGCATCTATGCTAGCTGGGATGACCACGAGCTCACGAATGATTTTGCCGGGGGTGCAACACCTAGCGAGTCACCGCAAAAAGAAGGAATTTTTGGGACGGGGGGAGGCTTTGTCAATGATACGCCTGTATTTGACACAGGTTTACAAGCATTTCAAGCCTACAATCCCGTGCGAGATGATTTTTATGGCAATACGGGCGACTCTCGCACTGCTAATGAGCAGAAACTTTATCGTTACAATACCTTCGGCAGTGATGCAGCTACATTTGTGTTAGACTTGCGCTCTTTCCGAGATAATTCTTTGAAAAGTATTCCAGAAACTTCCGACCAAGCTACTGTTAATAAGTTTCTCAATGATGCCTTTACGCCCAATCGCACGCTGTTAGGAGGGGCGCAACTTCAGGATTTGAAAAATGACTTGCTGAAATCTCAACAAAATGGCATCACTTGGAAGTTTATTATGTCAAGCGATCCGATCCAAAATTTTGGTATTCCGGTTGCAGGCGATCGCTGGGAAGGTTATGCAGCTGAACGAACAGATTTGCTGCGTTTCATCAAAGAAAATAACATCAAAAATGTGGTCTTTGCGACCGGAGATTTTCACGGATATGTGGTGAATAATGTCACCTATCAAGAAGCCGCAGGTCAGCCGCAAATCCCTACGGATGTTATTGATGTAATGACCAGTCCTGTTGCTATTCAGTTGAACATCGGGCAAGGGCCGTTTGCCGCCCCCTTTGGCCCCGCAACAGTTGCTTTTACGCCCACCGCCTTGCTGCCACAATCGGAAAAAGATCGCTATAATGCCTTGCCGACAAGGGAAGAAAAAGATGCCTTTGTCCGCAATATTCTGGATACTCGGACAGCGCCGCTAGGATACGATCCAGTTGGTTTGGAAGGTTCTGGGATTGACGCTAG
This sequence comes from Microcoleus sp. MON1_C5, assembly GCF_036701875.1. Lineage (NCBI taxonomy): Bacteria > Bacillati > Cyanobacteriota > Cyanophyceae > Oscillatoriales > Microcoleaceae > Microcoleus > Microcoleus sp. MON1_C5. The sequence continues at coordinate 18,381 of NZ_JAUBRN010000073.1, forward strand.
ACTGATTCAGGGAGAGTATTTAGGAGTGCATACCTACGGCTGGAATGAGTTTGAAGTTGCTCCTGAGAGTCAGCAGTTGCGGGTAATAACTTATGGTATTGAACCTTACACGCAGTCGCAACTTGATGCTAATCCCAGTGCGATTATTAATCGAAAGCCGTTTATTGTCAGTGAGTTTGTTGTTAATCCTAAGTGATTAAATAGACTTCTTGCAAAAATATCCAGGCGATGGAAATCGCGGTGACACAAACTAAGTCCGCCTACGCGGACTTTCAAAGCATAATTAGGGTGATTTGTGTCATAATTTTGTACCTCTAATTTTCGGAACTGTAAAGTTTTATGGATTAGGTTCTGGTTCCCATTGACAGATATACTCTGGCTTGAGAGGGCAAGTTTTGGGAGCAATTAGATTTCCACTGAGGACGAGCGAAGTTAGGTTAGTCAAAGATTCTAGCGGTTTGGTATCGCTGATTTTATTGTTTCTGAGGTCGAGAATAGCCAGGTTAATCAACGATTCTAGGGGTTTGATGTCACTGATTTCATTGTTATTGAGGAAGAGCGAATACAGTTTAGTCAAAGATTCTAGCGGTTTGATATCGCTGATTTTATTGTTTCTGAGGTCGAGAGTAGTCAATTTAATCAAAGATTCTAGGGGTTTGATGTCACTGATTTTATTGTTTCTGAGGTAGAGTTCAGTCAGGTTAGTCAAAGATTCTAGCGGTTTGATGTCGCTGATTTCATTGTTGAAGAGAGCGATATCAGTCAGGTTAGTCAAAGATTCTAGGGGTTTGATGTCGCTGATTTTATTGTTGTCGAGACCGAGATCCATCAGATTAGTCAAGGATTCTAGCAGTTTGATCTCGCTGATTTTATTGTTTCCGAGATCGAGCCAAACCAGGTTAGTCAAGGATTCTAGGGGTTTGATGTCGCTGATTTGATTGTTGGTGAGGAACAAAAAATTCAGGTTAGTCAAGGATTGTAAAGGTTTGATGTCGCTGATTTGAGAGTTGAAGAGGCTGAGCGTAGTTAGGTTAGTCAAAGATTCTAAGGATTTGATGTCACTAAGTGGATTATTACTGACATCGAGCGAAGTCAGGTTAGTCAAAGATTCTAGTGGTTTGATATCGTTGATTTTATTGTTGTTGAAGGTGAGCGAAGTCAGGTTAGTCAAAGATTCTAGCGGTTTGATATCGCTGATTTTATTGTTGGTGAGGTCGAGCTTAGTCAGTTTAGTCAAAGATTCTAGCGGTTTGATGTTGCTGATTTGATTTCCGTAGAGGTTGAGTTCCGTGAGACTAGAAAGTTTCTGAGAAGCGCGATCGCACTCAGTAGTCCCTGCTTCCTTCAACAGCACATCAACAGTATGTTTAACTTCAGGAGTCAAAGAAGCGCGATCGCGACACCAATCAGCAAATGTTCGTCTACTGTTTCCCGATCGCGTTTCTGCGGCCTTGGCAGAGAGTCCACTTCCAGATAATGCTAGAAGCACACAACAAGTAAGTGCGATCGACTTTGGTAACTTCATTTGTTTGTGTGCAACTATGAGTGTCATAATCTTGTACCTCTAATTTCCCCAACAGTAAAGTTTGAGCATTTAATTTAAGGGTTCCCACTTACAGATAGACTCTGGCGAAAGAGGGCAAGTTTTGGGAGCGATCGGATTTCCGCTGAGGTAGAGATCAGTCAGTTTAGTCAAAGATTCGAGCGGTTTGATGCCCTTGATTTGATTGTTATTGAGGAAGAGAGTTGTCAGGTTACTCAAAGATTCCAAGGGTTGGATGTCGCTGATTTGATTGTTCTGGAGGTCGAGCCCAGTCAGGTTAGTCAAGGATTCTAGCGGTTTGAGGTTGCCCAGAAGATTGTTGCCGAGGGCGAGCCGAGTCAGGTTAGTCAAGGATTCGAGCGGTTTAATGTCGCCCAGAAGATTTGTTTGGAGGAAGAGCAAAGTCAGGTTAGTCAAGAATTCGAGCGGTTTAATGTCGCTGATAGAATTGTTGCTGAGGAAGAGCAAAGTCAGGTTAGTCAAGGATTCGAGCGGTTTAATGTCGCTGATAGAATTGTTGCTGAGGAAGAGAGCAGTCAGGTTAGTCAAGGATTCGAGCGGTTTAATGTCGCTGATAGAATTGTTGCTGAGGTCGAGCACAGTCAGGTTAGTCAAGGATTCGAGCGGTTTAATGTCGCTGATTTTATTGTCGCTGAGGTCGAGTTCAGGCAGGTTAGTCAAAGATTGTAAGGGTTTTATGTCGCCCAGAAGATTGTTGTGGAGGTCGAGCTCAGTCAGGCTAGTCAAGGATTCTAGCGGTTTGATGTCCCTGATTTGATTGTTTCTGAGCCAGAGCGTAGTTAGGTTAGTCAAGGATTGCAAAGGTTTGATGTTGCCCAGAAGATTGTCGTTGATAAAGAGAATAGTTAGGTTAGTCAAGGATTGCAAAGGTTTGAGGTCGCTGATTTGATTGTTGTCGAGGCTGAGCCCAGTCAGGTTAGTCAAGGATTCTAGGGGTTTGATATCGCTGATTTCATTGTTGTAGAGGTTTAACTGAGTCAGGTTAGTCAAAGATTCTAGGGGTTTGATATCGCCCAGAAGATTGTTGGCGAGGTTAAGTTCCTTCAGGTTAGTCAAGGATTCTAGCGGTTTGATGTCGCTGATTTCATTGTCGTAGAGAGCGAGTTCGGTGAGCATCGAAAGTTTCCGATCTGCCGCATCGCACTCAGTAGTTTCAGCTTTCTCCAAAAGTACCTCAACAGTATGTTTAGCTTCAGGGCTCAAATCAGCTTTTTGGCGACACCAATCGGCAAATGTTCGTCTACTATTTCCCGATCGCGTTTCTGCAGCCTTCGCCGACACTCCATTTCCAGATAATGCTAGGATCGCACAACAAGCAAGTGCGATCGACTTTCGTAACTTCATGTGTTTGTGTGCAACTAGGAGTGCCATAATCTTGTACCTCTAATTTCCTCAACAGTAAAGTTTGAGCATTTAATTTCAGGGTTCCCAATTACATATAGACTCTGGCTTGAGGGGGCAAGTTTTGGGAGCGATCGGATTTCCGCTGAGGTCGAGGTTAGCCAGTTTAGTCAAAGATTCGAGCGGTTTGATGCCGTTGATTTGATTGTCTCTGAGGATGAGAGTTGCCAGGTTACTCAAAGATTCCAAGGGTTGGATGTCGCTGATTTTATTGTCGCTGAGGTCGAGCAAAGTCAGGTTAGTCAAGGATTGTAGCGGTTTGATGTCGCTGATTTGATTGTTGTCGAGGCCGAGCCCAGTCAGGTTAGTCAAGGATTCTAGCGGTTTAATGTCGCCCAGAAGATTTGTTGAGAGGTCGAGCAAAGTCAGGTTAGTCAAGGATTCTAGCGGTTTAATGTCGCTGATTTTATTGGTGTAGAGCCAGAGATCTTTCAGGTTAGTCAAGGATTCTAGGGGTTTAATGTCGCTGATTTTATTGTTGCCGAGCAAGAGCAAAGTCAGTTTAGTCAAGGATTCGAGCGGTTTAATGTCGCTGATTTTATTGTTGGTGAGGTCGAGCACAGTCAGGTTAGTCAAGGATTCGAGCGGTTTAATGTCGCTGATTTTATTGTCGCTGAGGTCGAGTTCAAACAGGTTAGTCAAAGATTGTAAGGGTTTGATGTCGCCCAGAAGATTGTTGTCGAGGTCGAGCAAAGTCAGGCTAGTCAAGGATTCTAGCGGTTTGATGTCGCTGATTTGATTGTTCTGGAGCTCGAGCGTAGTTAGGTTAGTCAAGGATTGCAAAGGTTTGATGTCGCTGATTTCATTGTCGTGGAGAGCGAGTTCGGTGAGAATCGAAAGTTTCTGATTAGCCGCATCGCACTCAGTAGTCTCAGCTTTCTGCAACAGCACCTCAACAGTATGTTTAGCTTCAGGACTCAAGGAAGCTTTTTGGCGACACCAATCGGCAAATGTTCGTCTACTGTTTCCCGGTTGCGTTTCTGCGGCCTTGGCAGACAGTCCATTTCCCGATAATGCTAGGATCGCACAACAAGTAAGTGCGATCGACTTTTGTAAATTCATCTGTTTGTGTGCAACTATGAGTGTCATAATCTTGTACCTCTAATTTTCTCCACTGTATAAAACAAAGACACTGCCTTACCGTGTCCCTGCAAAACATCTATTAAAAACTCTCTTAATCACGTCACTCAGCAACTTATACTAATTTGTAGGTGCGTCCTTTTGCATAATATTCTGTTCCCAGCGAAGATATTTACACGCTCCGCACCCACTCAACTAATTAATATCAACTCCCACCAAATCTGCCACAACTTTCTCCAATCCAGCTATCACCTTCGCCGTCCGTTCCCAATCAACCTTATCGGGTGTATCTTGCGCCGTGTGATAGTAAGGATAGCGATAGGGAGCAGTATCTGTCACCATCAGCCCTGGATAACCATGTTGCCAAAAAGACCATTGATCTGACCAACCCACACCAGGAATGCCACCCGGAATTGCTGCACCTTCCGAGGGAAATTCAGCATGGCGGCGGAAAGATGCGATCGCCTCTCTAACCAATTTACTTGAGGAGGTATTGCCAATAAATCCGATAAAATTCCCCGACGTAGGATAAAAAAGGTTTAATGGTGCTGGATATTTCTGACTGTTTTTGGCATCTGAGTAATAACCAATTGTTTCTAAACTGATCATCGAAACAATTTTTTCATTACGCTCTCTGCATCTTTTGGCATAAACCAAACTCCCCATATCAGCAGTCCAGAAAAAAGGCGGTTCCTCATTCACAAACTCAACAAAACGCACAGTTTTTTCCGGCTTTTTACCTGCAAACATTCTCGCTAAAGCCAGCACTCCCGCCGCCCCAGTTGCGTTATCATTTGCCCCTGGACTCCCCACCACAGAATCATAATGTGCCCCAATTACAACTATTTCATCTGCCTTTTTTCCCCCGGGAATCTCCACTTCTATGTTATAGTAAAATTTATCATCAATTTTATATCCTTGTCGTTCAACTTTATAGCCAGCAGCTTGAAAAGATGCTTCGAGAAAGTCAGCAGCTTCTCCAAGTTTTTGATAGTGTATAAAGTTGCGCTCTCCGATTTCACCAGAGAGCTTTTCCACATCGCGCTGTAAAGCATCTCGGAGCGAGATTTCCTGTGCTGTTAAAGGGGGAATTGTCCCGCTGTAGCTTTTCCCTGGCATTGCAATCATACTCAACCATATCCCACTAATCAGACTAATTAAGATCGTACTAAGGATAGCCAGTCTAGGTAACGTTCTGCGATTCCATAATTCAATTTTTCCCAATAGCATTTGTTTTCTATCTTTTGCTATCCTTGAGTATCAGGGTGCGTCAGTTAGCGTTATTTTTTCAATAATCAAACAACTTTTGACTGACGCACCCTACAATTTTAGACATCTGGTAACTTATACTGCCCGACAATCCGCTTAGCATATTCCGGCACATGAGCCTCTAATTTGTCAGGATAATTGCGCTTCACGTACAGATAATTGCGAGTGAAATGAGAATCAATCGAAAACCGAGCATATTCCAAACCCTTCGGCCCAATTCTCTCAATAAACACTCCCATTAACTTCGCCGCCCACATCGGCAAAGTCACTCCTTTTTCATAAGCCGGAATGCTTTGCTGAACCGCCTCTTTTCTGTTTCCCTGAGACATCACCGGCTGAGTATTTAACTGATCCGTTACCAAGTCTAACATCTCTTGCCCGGTGTCATTTCGCACTACAATCCACTGCCAACCAAAGGGTGCTCCCATGTAGCCCACAACTAAATCTGCTAAAGAATTCACATAATCAAAACAGCTCAAACAAGAAGGAGCAAAAACATCTTTCAACTCCTTAGTATTCAAGCCAAAAAACGGCACTTTTTCTTCCGAACCATCTTCGTGTTTGAAGTGAACGTTAAAGTCTTGCATAAACTCGTAAGAAACCACCGTTTCAGGAGAGCGGCTAGTCGTGTCTAGGAATTTCTGCAAGCCTGCACGGCTGACATTATCGACACAGGGAGTTCCCAAAACGTAGAGCTTTTCTAAACCGAGTTTTTTCTCGACTGTGCGCAAGGCTTGAATTTGACAGCCGACGCCAATTACTAACAGCCGCTTCATCCCTGATTGTTCGATTTGTTCTAATACTGAAAGATTTGGAGAGAGAGTTGGTTTGTTGACTTTTGCTGCCAGAATTTCTTCGCGATTTCTAGCAATAATCGGCATCGGCTGAAAGCGGTCTTCCTTAGTATTTTGGACGCAAACAACGCCTTCTACAATTCCTTTTTCGAGCATTTCAATGGCAATTGTGCTGACGATTCCCGTCCACTGAGCGCCCTCGATCGGCTCTTTTTTCCGAGCCGCCATCATGTTTTGACTGACTCCGAAATACCAATCGTCGGGATTGTCGAGATTGCGCGATCGTCCGTGAATCTCTTCTTCTAATTCCGCGATGTGCTGTGTTAAGAAAGCACAAGATTCCTTGACATAATGGATGTAATATGTATCGCACAAACCGCACTCGCTGCAAAGTTCTTTAGCGGGGCGGCGGCTACCCGGTTTGAGGGCCTTGGATTTTTGGTGCTTAGTAGAATCTGTTGCGGTCATCTAAATTACTTATTTTATGCAGATATGGCTTTTGTTAGGATATCACAGCAATTTCCGTTGATTTACCTCCTTTATTCTTTCTTTCCGTCGTCGCAGGCGGACGCAAGCTTGTGCGGGAGCAAATTCGGTTCGCCCGAAATTGGCGGTTTTCAAAGCTTAAAAAATATTAGTCAGGACTTACCTAGGTTGCGCTAGAAACCCAGTTTCTGGCTGAATACCTCACTGTTAAACCTAAGATTTATGGTAAAAACCGGGTTTCTGTGTGTAGTTTTGGTAAAAAAAATCGGTTTCAGAGCATCGCCGTGCGTCTAGGAGTGTTTGTATAAGTCCTATTAGTATCAATCCGGATCTAGCGGGCGATCGCGCGAATAAAGTGCCAAATAAAGCTATAAAAAAAATGGTAAAAATGTTTGTGACAACAGCCGTCGCTGGCATCATGATGAATCTCGCCATTTCGAGCTTAGGATTTGGTGCTTTAGTTCGCCCTGTTCCTGCTATGAATCACACTGTTGCGACTCTAGAAAGAATGCTCAGTGCGACACAAAAGCCGGCGGCGCTGAACTATTCGCGCCTGGGGATTGGCGGCGTTCGGTTGGGGATGTCTGTAGAAGAGGCAAAACGTAAGTTGGGAAAACCGCAGCGCGACGAAACTAAACCTGCTGGGCATGGCATCGGTGGCAAGATTCGCACGCTAACCTACTCAGGATTGACGGTAGCAGCATGGGATGGCAAAGTTTATTTAGTTTCTACTACCAATCCCAAGTTTCTGACAATTGATGGTGTGAAGCTAGGAGATAACAGCCAAAAAGTCGTTAAAACTTACGGTTACGGGTCGCAATCAGTGCAGGGTGGAGTGACTCGGTTGACTTACAGCAATGACCAAAAGGCTTCTAATTTGATTTTGGAAACTAAGGGCGATCGGGTACAAAAAATTATTGTGAGTACGCAGCTAAACTGAAATATTAAACAACAGTGCAAAAGTCCCGGTTCACAAGTTTGTAGTAAGGACTTTATTCCTTATTTATTAGGATTTTTAGCCTTTCTGTGAGTTGACTGGAGGGCTTTTTCCTGATGTGCGATCGCCCGCGTCTCCTTAATCCTCTTCATCCTCATCCGACAATTTTGTCATTTCCTCAGCAACTAGCGTCTGAAAGTCCTCTCCGCAGTGAACGTTGAGATGGATTGCAGAGAGGAAGGAACTCTGCTAGAATTTCAGCTTTTTGTCGATCGCTCAAATCAGGTAACTGAAGCTGATGGATTAAAGTAATAACATTTTGGCACTCAGTACCCAATTCTTCAATTAACGTACTCAGCGTAGAATTAGTTACAGAAATTTTCCTATCGCTAACTTGCATCTTTATTTACCCAATTCTCAGTCCGCTAGGAGTGGACGAAAGTTTGTTCGCGGTTTCAACCGCCGAGCTATCTCGGATTTGGGATCACACCCATAAAACAAAGTAGAGATGCGATCTATCGCATCTCTACAAAAGTTCTAAATTAGGTGCACATTGTGCACCCTACCAATTAGCTGTTCTGGGGAACAGGAGCACTCGGTGCTCCTGAAAAAGTCGGCGATCCAGAATTACTCGGCGCACCAGTCTTAGCCCGCTTTTTGATCAAGATTGGCTTGACGCTGTTTTCGGCACCAATCGGGGGATCTTCTTGTTGAGCGTAATCAGCGCCCATCCAAGCAGGACGGCTTTGATCGAAAGCCATTTGCAAAGCAGCAGCGGCGATCGCGTGGGAGTCGTACTCCTCGGATAACTGAGACACCAGAGGCAAGAAAGATGCCATCCGTTCGCCAGCCAAAGCTTCGCGAACTTTACCCTGCATCTTTTCCAACTGACGAGCTTCAATTTGCGCCCGTGTCGGAATGTTTCGCACCGTCAAGCTCGATCGAACGTGGCGTTCAATCAAACGCAGTTTGCGGCGATCGACCGGTTGAATCAGCGTAATTGCCGTTCCTTCGCGACCAGCCCGGCCTGTGCGTCCGATCCGGTGAACGTAGCTTTCCACACTGTCGGGCAAATCGTAGTTAATAACGTGAGTCAAGTGATCCACGTCCAAACCCCGCGCCGCAATATCAGTCGCCACTACCCAGCGCACCTGACATTGGCGGAACCGATGCAGCAAGCGTTCCCGCTGTGCCTGATTCAAATTACCGTGATACTCATCAACGCTGTGACCGGCTGCTTGCAGTTGGCTGGTGAGTTCTGCAGCCGACTGCCGAGTCCGCACAAAAATCAGTGCAGATTCCGGGTCTTCCATTTCTAAAATTGGCTGTAGGGCTCTTGCCTTCGACCAGCCACGGGGAATCATGTACACGCCTTGGCTGATGCGCTTTGGCGTTGCTTTTGGCTGTTCTACGGTGACGTTGACTGGGTTACGCAAATGCCGCGCCACCAATTTCCGAATGGAAGCTTCCATCGTCGCCGAGAAAAATGCCGTTTGACGTTCTTTTGGTGCAGCATCCAAGATTTTTTCCACATCTTGGATAAAGCCCATGCTCAGCATTTCGTCAGCTTCATCCAAAACCAGCCACTTTACCTTGTCTAGTTTCAGGCTGCCACGGCTGAGCATATCCAATATGCGTCCGGGTGTACCGACGACGACGTGCACGCCACGCTTCAAACGCTGCATTTGACGATCGATCGATTGACCGCCGTACACTGTCAGAACTTGCAGAGAGCGACCCACTTTTACCGGGCCGTCGCTGCTGATGCCGCTCAAATCACGGATGGCTTCAGTTACTTGCATGGCCAATTCGCGAGTCGGCGTCAGCACCAGTGCTTGCACCGCAGTTACATCTAAATCAATCCGCTCCAAGATGGGCAACGAGAATGCTGCCGTTTTGCCTGTCCCTGTTTGGGCTTGACCCACAACGTCGCGACCTGCTAGCAAGTGCGGAATTGCTTGTACTTGGATGGGAGTAGGTTCTGTAAAGCCTAGTGTTTCCAGATGGAGAACGAGTTCTTCCGAAAGACCTAAGCCTTCAAACAATAAATTCATTAATGCTCCTAATAACGAGTCTTAGCCTTCTAAGTTGCCCAACTCGGATGCGGATTTCTGCTCTAGGGCAGGAACTCATAAGAGTTCTTTATGGTGCTGCGCCTGCGCGCACCTTCTTAAATAGCAATCGAGTATAGGGCAGCTCCGTCGATGGTGACTAAATTTACCAATTCGACAGCCGTCTTTGATTTTGTGACATCACCGATACCAACCGCCAGGGGTCGGGTTATAGGCTTCCAACATTCTTAAAACAGGACATTGGACTTCCTTTGAGGTACTTGCAAGCTTTCCCTCTCAGGCATTTTATAGTGAGGATCATGACCAGCCCCACTTCACTACATAGTAGTAACAGGTTGTTTGGTTCAGGCGCTATCCCGCAATCCGTCGCCTGCGGGAATGAGCGGGGGATGGGGCGACCGTTACCGCCTATCCATCTCAACACTCTTTCGGGATACCGTTGTGGTGTAGGGCGGACGGCGAAGCAATCTCAAATTATCCCCGCTTATTTCTGGCTTGTTATCATCATAACTCTTTACATTCAGAAACAAAACATTAAATTCGTTAAAATTTTCCGATGTTCTGTAGAGATTACCGCACCCCGACGGGGAGGGTCGATTGCCAGATAGGGGCTAAAAAAGTTTAGAACCCCTTTGCTACATATCTTTGCACAATTGTGTACTAACCGTTACTTTTGTTGCACAATCCGCTAATCATTTTTGGCTCGTGTCCGGTTTTTGTTCGCCGCACCGTCTCAGACAACAGTTCCAGCAATACTTACACTTGACCGTAGAGGTCGTAGACATCTGCACCAGTAATTTTCACAGATACGATTGAACCCAGCCGCGCTTCTCCTGTGACATAGACGAGTCCATCTACTTCTGGGGAAAACCGAGCGGATCTACCAATCAACTCGCCTGTCTCTGGTTGTTCTTGTTCTATCAGGACATCAACTACCTGACCGACAGACTCTTGATTCTTCTTCAATGATATAGGTTGTTGTGCCGCCATTACCGAATTTCGCCGCATTTCCATTATTTCTGCAGGTATTTGCTGAGGCAAGCTGAAGGCTGGGGTTCCTTCTTCTGGCGAAAATACAAAGACTCCTACGTGATCGAATTCATGGCGCTTGACAAATTCCAGCAAGTGTGCTGCGTGTTCGTCGGTTTCGCCGGGGAAGCCAACAATAAAAGTTGTTCGCATCACGGCGCCGGGAAGTGCTGCTTTGAGCCGATCGACTATAGCATCATTGATCCCGGCTTGAAAAGGTCGATTCATCGCCCGCAGAATTTCCGGGTGCGAGTGTTGCAGGGGTAAATCCAAATACGGCAAAACGTTGGGCGTTTCGCGGATTGCCTCGACAACTTGGGGAGTCAAACCTGTAGGATAGGCGTAGTGCATCCGAATCCAAGGTACATCTACTTCACCCAAAGCGCGAAGCAGTTCGGCTAGTTTCGGTTCGCCATAAATATCTTTGCCGTAGTTGGTGGTAATTTGAGAAATTAAGATAATTTCCTTTACCCCTTCCGATGCCAATTGCTTAGCTTCAGCGACGATAGATTCGATCGTCCGCGATCGTTGATTTCCGCGCAAGTGCGGGATAATGCAAAATGCACAGCGGTAGTCGCAGCCTTCTGCTATTCGCAGATAAGCGACACCTTCGGATGTGGTGCGGTAGCGGGGAGTAGTTTCGTCAGCGATGTAAGTAGGTTCTGAGGAGACGAGGGAAACTCGATCGCCCTTTTCCACCTGCTGCATAACATTGACTATTTTGTGATAGTCGCCGGTGCCGACAATTGCGACTGCTTCTGGCAATTCATCCAGCAATTCCTGCTGAAAATGCTGTGCCATGCAGCCGGTGATGACTACTTTTTTATTAGCTTCTGCCAATTCTACCAAGGTGCGGACTGACTCTTCTCGCGCAGCTTGGATAAAACTACAAGTATTGACTACAACATAATCGGCTAATTCTTCATTAGAATCCACTTGATAGCCCGCTTGAGCCAGCAAGCCAATCATGTGTTCGGTATCGATGCGATTTTTTTCGCAGCCGAGGTGAGTAAATGCGATCGTTGGCTTCGTTGCCATGCAGTAATAGTTAGTGTTGCGCTATTTCTAAGAACATTTTATGATATCACACTCATTGCCAATTGGCAAGATATTGGTCTAATTTGTTGATCGGCTGCGACCAGTGGGACTTTTATAGCAACCGCCAAGGCGGTTAGGGCGTAAACTGAGAATAGTCTCTTTTGTTGCGGAGCGATCGCACCCAAAATGC
>NZ_JAUBRN010000148.1:0-1786 GCF_036701875.1 Microcoleus sp. MON1_C5
GGTCTACCATAGGACTGGCAATGCTTTTGGGGTGTGTCACTGCTTATACTACCACGAGAGTGACAAAAGAGGGTTAAATGCCGAAAAAAACCTAAAACCCTATCAGGGATTGAAACCTCTTGCCGTTATCGGGTTAATACTGGTTTGGTTTTCGCCGAAAAAAACCTAAAACCCTATCAGGGATTGAAACTTCATTTTTCTTTCATACGCCTCTGTTAGTTAATAGCCGAAAAAAACCTAAAACCCTATCAGGGATTGAAACTCAGCAACATTGGCAGAACTACCGATAACATGACCCGAAAAAAACCTAAAACCCTATCAGGGATTGAAACAAACAAGAACACCAAATATGTACAAGCTGAATAATTCTGCCGAAAAAAACCTAAAACCCTATCAGGGATTGAAACATCAAAATTCAAAGTTTAGATTTAGAGAAGCCTCCCTCACGAATAGCGCCGAAAAAAACCTAAAACCCTATCAGGGATTGAAACACAAGACGCCAACCGCGTGACACAGTGCTTTACCCGCCGAAAAAAACCTAAAACCCTATCAGGGATTGAAACAAGTTCGATCCGACCAGAAAGTCAGCAACACCCCGAAACGCCGAAAAAAACCTAAAACCCTATCAGGGATTGAAACTCTCAAGCCTGTATCTGTGGCGATCCGCCCCCTGCCGAAAAAAACCTAAAACCCTATCAGGGATTGAAACGCGAGTGCTGTGGAACAAGTAACGCCATTTTACTCAAGCCGAAAAAAACCTAAAACCCTATCAGGGATTGAAACAGCGTTAACGATCGGGACGGACACTTTACCGCTGTGGCCGAAAAAAACCTAAAACCCTATCAGGGATTGAAACCTATTTTTGTAGATTCAGTTATCACGCCGATGGACGCCGAAAAAAACCTAAAACCCTATCAGGGATTGAAACCCATAGTTTTGGGGGAAAGGGCGAGGGAAGGCTCGCCGCCGAAAAAAACCTAAAACCCTATCAGGGATTGAAACCTGCAGCGCCATTATTTGGCGAATAACTTGGATAGCCGAAAAAAACCTAAAACCCTATCAGGGATTGAAACCGATCGGATTTTTTACATTCTGTTGGTTGCTGTCGGGCCGAAAAAAACCTAAAACCCTATCAGGGATTGAAACTGAGCCATCTTCATCTCCTAATTTTGTGATTTCGCCGAAAAAAACCTAAAACCCTATCAGGGATTGAAACGCGAATTACTATGGCATTAACGTAAGTGTGGCATACGCCGAAAAAAACCTAAAACCCTATCAGGGATTGAAACATGCCATATAACCACTCGGCACCATGGGGGACATATACAGCCGAAAAAAACCTAAAACCCTATCAGGGATTGAAACATCGCCAAATCTCCAGCCACACCCCCCGCAACCATAGCCGAAAAAAACCTAAAACCCTATCAGGGATTGAAACAACACCGGCATACTCGCTATGCCAGTTTTCGCAAGCCGAAAAAAACCTAAAACCCTATCAGGGATTGAAACCACGTAGAGCTTTACAGTGGCAATTCAACGCCGATCGCGCCGAAAAAAACCTAAAACCCTCTCAGGGATTGAAACTTTCTAGCAATCCAAAACTATCATAAGTTAGAGCCGAAAAAAACCTAAAACCCTATCAGGGATTGAAACTTAGGTACGGGAGAGTTTCTGAAAGACAGTGAAGGCCGAAAAAAACCTAAAACCCTATCATACCAATTTAATATGAAGCTGCATAGAATAAAGCTTCCAGAATGAAAGTGTAAGAAGATAGTGAACTCATTTC
>NZ_JAUBRN010000074.1:0-28048 GCF_036701875.1 Microcoleus sp. MON1_C5
ACAAAGATTTTAGCTATGGCTTTAAAACCGGATGCGTCAGGGACATTGCGCTTAATTGGCGACAACACCTCGGAATTGATTCAACTTTTTCCTGGAGATCTAACAAATTTTCCTTTAGGAGCTTGGGCCCTCGATGGCGACGATACAGTAAATGGCTCAGAGGCTAGCGAGTTAATCCTGGGAAATGAAGGGGAAGATATTCTCACAGGTTTTGCAGGCAACGATTCTTTATTGGGGGGAAAAGGAAGAGATGCCTTGTTTGGACAGGAGGGGAATAACTCCCTCAGTGGTGGTCTAGATGCTGATTTTATTCTTGGAGAGGCTGGCGATGATATTTTATTTGGGGGTAGAGGCAATGATGCTTTAGACGGCGGAGAGGGGAATAACACTCTGGTTGGCGGCTTGGGCAGAGACTTATTAAGTTGTGGGTTTGGCAATAATTTATGCGTTCTAGGAATAGACCCTGCCACTACAGATATCAATTCTAGTGATATAATCGAAGGTTTTGATACTGATTTAGATCGCATTGGATTAGCGAGTGACTTAACGGTGAATGATATAGTGTTGGAGCCGGTACAGAATGTGGCATTAACATATACGATCGAGCGGCCGCAAGCTTTACAACCATTACTCCCTCCAGGTCCGGCCGACGCAAGTGGATCTGCTTCAGCAGCTCAACCCAGAAGCGGAATTACCGGAGTTTATTCAGGAACTCTAATCAGAGTCAGGAATTCTAACGCGATTTTAGGTTTTGTAGATGGTGTAACGCCTAATGAACTACAAAGCAGGATTGTTTCCGTTCAGGGTTTCTAAGTTCAGGACAATCACTGCTGACCTGACAAACTTATCATATCGTTAGCCACAAATTAACTCCTGATATTTACAGGAGTTACGCAGAAATGCTAGTAGTAGAGTGCGAAATTCGCACCTTACTACTATGGCTTGTTTAAAAACTGACTATTATATTGATGTCGGTATCAACCGCGTCGTCAATCCAGACGGTACGAGTCGTTTGGCCCCAGATGTGGATTTTAATGCTGTTAAAACAGTAGCCGAATTTATCACGCCCGTGCCGGGAGGAATCGGGCCGATGACTGTTGCTATGCTTTTGGAAAATACCGTTTCGAATTATATTGAATACGGTTCTAATTGAATTGGAACCGACTTGTGAGCCAGTATTGGCTCAATTAGTAGGGTTAGTAATCTACCAACACAGAGAGATTTTAGCTATGGCTTTAAAACCGGATGCGTCAGGGGCATTGCGCTTAATTGGCGACAACACCTCGGAATTCATTGTATTGTACTTTCTCCGGGAGCTCTAAACAACTTCCCTTTAGGAGCTTGGGCGCTCGATGGCGACGATACAGTAGATGGCTCAGGGGCTAGCGAGTTAATCCTGGGAAATGAAGGGGAAGATTTTCTCGCAGGTTTTGCAGGCAACGATTCTTTATTTGGGGGAAAAGGAAGAGATGCCCTGGATGGAGTTGATGGAAATGACTGCCTCAGTGGTGGTCTAGATGCTGATTTCCTTAGTGGAGGGGGTGGCGATGATATTTTATTTGGGGGTAGAGGCAATGATTTTTTATCCGGCGGAGGGGGGGATAACACTCTGGTTGGCGGCTTGGGCAGAGACTACTTAATGTGTGTTGACAATAATTTATGCGTTCTGGGAATAGATCCTGCCACTACAGATATCAATTCTAGTGATGCGATCGTATTTTTTGATCCTGATGGGGATCGCATTGGATTAGCGAGTGGCTTAACGGTGAATGATATAGTGTTGGAGCCGGTAGAGAATGTGAGCTTCACATATAGGTTCGATCTGCCGCCAGCTTTACAACCAGTGCTCCCAAATCTGGTCAGCATTAGCGAACTTGCTTCAGGAACTCTAATCAGAGTCAGGAATTCTAACGCGATTTTAGGTTTTGTACAGTATGTAACCCCTAATGAACTACAAAGCAGGATTGTTTCCGTTCAGGGTTTCTAAGTTCAGGACAATCAGTGGTGAGCGGACAAACTTATCATATCGTTAGCCACAAATTAACTCCTGATATTTACAGGACTTACGCAGAAACGCTAGTAGTAGGGTGCGTATTTCGCACGTTACTACTATGGGTCGTGTAAAAATTGATTAGGCAGCGTAAGTCCTGTAAAATTATTTACTCTTTGAGTGCGCTGGGAGTGGACGAAAGTGGGTGTAGTAGCGATTTCAAACTGCGATCGAAATCACTAATCACTATGATTTACCGTGAGGAATTTTTGATAGCAACAACGCGAATTCGGCGATAATCTGCAATCCAATTACCATCGCGGTACAGCGCCGATCGCAAACGCTCTTCAACTGCGTTAATTACCTGCGATCGCACATCATCAGACAACCCCGACAAAAACCCGCCAGCAAACATTTCAATCCAATTTACCATACCCGCGCTGCCACCTTCTAGCGGAGTCGGGCGATCGAACAAAACCGCATAACCCACATCAAATCCCTGCTTTTCCAAAAGCCCAGCATACTCGCCAATACTCGGAAAATACCAAGGATTAAGCGCTTCAGGCTCCTGGCAGCCAATTTCTGACAAAACACTCAAAAGTGTCCGGACGATCGCCCCCACGTTCCCCTTACCCCCAAACTCAGCCACAAAACGCCCTCCCGGCTTCAGCGCTTTTTCCACACAATTAATCACAGCATCCGGCTGTTTAATCCAGTGCAAAACCGCATTAGAAAACACAGCATCTAACGGATTTTCTACTTGAAAATTAGTCGCATCTGCGGCAGAGAAGTTAATGTGAGGATAGTTGAGTTTGGCCGTGGAAATCATCGAGAAAGATGAATCAATACCTTGCACAAAAGCACCACTTTGAGCAATCTTTTCAGTTAACTGTCCCGTACCGCAGCCCAAATCCAGAATTTGTTCACCAGCCTTCGGAGCGAGTAACTCCACAATTGATTCACCGTACTGCCAAACAAAAGCATGATTTTTCTCATAAAGGGCAGAATTCCAAAAATCTTGTGACATCTCTTCTCTCCTCTTCTCTTCTCTTCTCTTCGCGTTTTTCGCGCCTTCGGGGTTCGTTATTAAATCATTGGCCAGCAAGCAGATTAATTCCATCCCCCTCAATACGGCAAACCCTAATATTTTCCAAAATCCGCGCTCCCTGCTTTTGATAAAAAGCAATTCCCGGCGCATTGGCAGTATTAACCGTCCATTCCCTACCCCCGCAATTTGGGGACTCAGCAATTTTTGCCAAATACTTTAACAGCGCTGTACCGACTCCCATTCCGCGCATAGGAGCTTGCACAAATAAATCATCAAGCCAAAGACACGGCTGCGTCAATAAACTGGAATAGGAGGAATAAAAAAGAGCAAATCCTACCGCGTTCCCGGCAACCTCAGCCAACAAAACCCGCACTAGCGGAGGCTGGGAAAATAATGTTTGCTGCAATTTATCTGCTGTTGCTGCTAACAGATTCTTACATCCATCGAACTCGCTTTTTTGTGAAATAAAATCCACAATTAATTCCAAATCTGCCAGCTCTGCTTCTCTAATTTTGATATCCAAGTTAGCCATTGTTTAATTCTCAATGTCGCCTATTAATCACTGTATGAAATATCATCATAAATGTCCAATATATGTTTAACTAACAACTTATACTTTTTAAATATAAATGATTGAGGAGCTATGGAACTTCGGCATTTGCGTTATTTCATTGCAGTTGCAGAGGAACTGAATTTCACTCGTGCAGCCGAAAAACTGCATATTGCCCAACCTCCGCTGAGCCAACAAATCCAGCATTTAGAGGCAGAGTTGGGGTTTCAACTGTTTCGCCGCACCAAGCGGACGGTGCATTTAACGGCAGCGGGACAGGTTTTTTTCGAGGAGGCCGGGAAAATTCTGCAGCAAGTCGATCGAGCTATTCAACTCGGCCGACAAACCAGTCGGGGCGAACTCGGCCAACTGACGATCGGCTTTGTGAGTTCTGCAGCACACAACGTAGTTCCAGCGATTTTGCAGGCCTTTCGCACTCGGTGTCCCGCCGTCAAGCTCGAACTGCACGAACTGACGACAAACGAACAGTTGCAGCGGCTGCGGTTCGGGCAAATTGATATCGGCTTCGTGCGTCCTCCGGTTGAGGAAGACGGGATAAATTCTGAAATCGTTTTTCGAGAATCGCTGATCGTGGCACTTCCAGAAACGCATCCGGCGGCCGATCGCACGCATCTTGAATTGCGCGAACTTTCCACCGAACCGTTCATTTTATTTCCGCGTTCCCAGGCTCCGGGACTGTACGATGCGATCGTCAGTCTTTGTCAACAAGCAGGTTTTAGCCCGATCGCAGCTCAAGAAGCAATTCAAATGCAAACCATTGTGAGTCTGGTAGCCGCCGAGATGGGAGTGGCGATCGTCCCGGCGTCGATGCAAAATTTCCAGCGCAGCGGGGTTGTTTACAAAGCGTTACCCGAATCAACCTGCATTGTGGCGATCGCTCTGATTTGGCGCAGCGATCCAACGGCGGCGGTGCAGCGGTTTTTGGAAGTTGCCAGACAAATCAGCGGATTTGATATTTGAGATTGTAAATTTTAGATTGACTGGTAATTTGACAAAGTTATCAAAACTCAAAGATTTTCTGTGCAACAACACCCGTAGAATGATTAATTGATGCTCGGACTTCGAGCAACTACCGCCGTAAAAGTCGGCACGATCCGACCCCAACGGCTCACAATATCCCACGTAACTATTCAGTACAAGAGAGCAAGGGATGGTATTGGCAACAGAAATGGGTTCGTCCCAACCGGAATCCTCTTTCGATTTATCTACTTATCTAGTCAAGCGAAAAGAGGCGATCGAGGTAGCTCTCGACAGTGCACTCCCGGTCATCTACCCAGAAAAAATTTACGAAGCAATGCGCTACTCGCTGCTAGCGGGGGGCAAGCGCCTGCGTCCGATCCTGTGTCTGGCTAGCTGCGAACTGGCCGGCGGCACTACATCTATGGCAATTCCGACAGCTTGCGCTTTGGAAATGATCCACACGATGTCGCTGATTCACGACGATTTGCCGGCAATGGACAATGACGACTACCGGCGCGGCAAACTGACGAACCACAAAGTCTACGGCGAGGATATCGCCATTTTGGCTGGCGATGGTTTGCTGACCTATGCTTTTGAATTTATCGCTACTAAAACTGAGAACGTACCCCCCCAGCAGGTGTTGCAGACGATCGCCCATTTAGCGCGGGCATCGGGTGCTGCTGGACTCGTAGGCGGTCAGGTGGTTGATTTGGAATCGGAAGGAAAGACAGATGTTTCTCTGGAAACTTTGAATTACATTCACGCTCACAAAACAGGGGCGCTGTTAGAGGCTTGCGTAGTTTGTGGGGCAATTCTGGCTGGGGCCTCGGCTGCGGATTTGCAGCGGCTGTCTCGTTTCGCTCAAAATATTGGGCTGGCTTTCCAGATAATTGACGACATTCTGGATATTACTGCTACCCAAGAAGAACTGGGCAAAACTGCTGGCAAAGATGTTCAAGCAGGAAAAGTCACTTATCCGAGTTTGTGGGGAATTGAGGAGTCTCGGCGCCAAGCTTCGCAGCTTGTTGCTGATGCTAAGGATCAATTGGCAGTGTTTGGGAGCAAAGCTCTACCGCTGCTGGCAATCGCCGATTTTATTACCAGCCGCAGTAACTAGAAATACCAAACACTATGCAGGAAATTTGCAGCGGCATATTCAACAATCATGTACTCGTGGTTGCTTTGCTCGCTTGTCTGGCGGCTCAGATCATGAAGTTGCCGATCGAGTTGGTCAAAAATCGCAAGTTTAATCTTCAGTATTTGGTAACAACGGGGGGAATGCCCAGCGCTCACTCGTCTTTTGTGGGCGCTTTGGCTGCTGGAGTCGGACAAACGATGGGATGGGAAAGTCCGGACTTTGCGATCGCTGCGATCTTTGCAATTATTGTGATGTACGACGCAGCAGGCGTCCGCCAAGCAGCAGGCAAGCAAGCTCGCATCCTCAACCAAATTATTGACGAGTTTTTTGAGGAAGATCACAACCTTAATGAGGCTCGCCTGAAAGAGTTGCTGGGACACACTCCTTTTCAAGTGCTTGTAGGTTTGGGGCTGGGAATCACTATTGCTTGGATCGCAGGGCCTGCATATTAGTTAACTGTTAACTGTTGACTGTTAACTGTTGACTGTTAACTGTTAACTAATGACTACTGACCGAATTCTGCTTGCAGCAGGTCATCGTTGTCATCGGCGACCGTGGCGACAATAGTAATAACCCGAGAAATTTCCCCGGTCGAGATTTCCGCCATCGTCCGAGTAGATATTACTGCAACTTGATTGTCAACAATCGCAAAATGAGATTCCAAAGTAGACAGCCAATTCATTTCTAGAAGTTTCCGCATTAATTGAGCTTCATTGTTGGCTGGCAACTGCAGTACAAAAGCCCAAACAGTCAAAGTATCATCTTCGGTTTCGCCCGTAAGTTGCACGAACACTTCGACACTGCCGTACTTGAACTTCCAAAGATGTCCGCCAGCTTCACTTTGACCGACCATCACTTTTTGGTCTACAGCCATGCTGGCGATGACAGTTTCAATTTCTTCTGCATAGGTGACGGCTGTGGCTTTTTCGACCTGCTCGGAGGCGATCGCGCTTTCACTTAAAAGGCTTTCTGTGGAAACTGTTTGTATGTTCGGCTCGCTGGTAGTCATGATTATATTTAGATGGAAAACTATTCCAATAATCAGTTTACTTGCTAAAGCTTAAAATTATGACTTTAAATAACTGGTTCCGAGGCATAGCCTGGGAACCAGTAGATCTCGCTTGTTTGCGGAGGCAGGCGCAAGTTTGACTTGCAGAGCGGTTTCAACCGGGTTCGCGATCGTGTTTAAGCCTTGGGCTTAGTCGCCGGCTTCTTCTCAATGGTATTCAAGCCGTTGAGGAACATGGGCACCAATTTCTCCATAAATGCCTGCGGGTCGCGGTTCCAGGCCCGCTGAGCTACATCAACTCTGGTCATTTGCAGATCCGGGGCCAGCAGGGTTCTGGGCAAGCGTTCCATCAGGTATTGCGGGCGTTCCCACATCGGCATGGTGTTGGCAATATCCACAAGGCGGGTGACGCGGCGGAGTTCGGCCCCGAGCATGATATCCATTCCCGATTCAAATGCTGCTTGTTCGATCGCCACATACTTGCGCTTTGCCTGTTCCACCTTCTGGCGGTGTTCCGGGCTTTTGGCAGCTATGGAGCCCAGCCAGCGGTTGCCCCAGCGGACGTGACCAGCTTCTTCGGGAAAAATCTTTTCGATTGTTTCGCGGATTTTGACATTTTCTGCGGTTTGGGGAGCCTGTTTGAGGGCGTGGATGTGGGCTGAGAAATACTCGCAGCCCCGCTTCTCGGTGACGTTAATCGCCGCTAGGGAAGAAATTACAAAGTCTTCGCGGTCTTGGGCGGGGTCTTTTTGCTCGCTGTCGAGCAACCTTTCAAATTCGTCAATGTAGGAGACTCCCGGCGGCGTTCCCACATTTTGGCCGATGTCTACCAGCAAGTCGGTAAGCCACATGGCGTGTCGCGCTTCGTCCGAGATGTGCCGGGAGAGGTCGCGCACGAGTTCGGCCGGTTCGCCGTCTAGCCGTTCGATCAAGTCGGTGAGGTCTTTGCAACTGCGCTGTTCGCTGTAGCGGTAGCGGTTGAGGGTGATCAGGTGAATTTCGCGATCGCGCACTACATTAGCTAAAATCTCGCGCGCTCCCATTGCGTTGCGAAGCTTGCGGGGGTAGGCAACAGTCATGGTTTTATGTTGTTTTGTAAAGATACCTATATAAGTGTAACGCAGTTTTTTCGACAACCAATTACCTCGCAAGGCAGAAAGTTATTGTTTAGCACGGAGATTCAATTTTATACAGACAATTTTTTTACTAGCTCAACAAATGACAATAGTTTTGAGTTGCGAGTCATACCATTTTAGATTTTAGATTTTAGATTTTAGATTAAAAATGACTGATGATTATCAGGGTTGGGAGCTTTTCTACAGTTGCGTTATTTTTTTTAACTGCTATCACGCAAGGGTTGCGCGGAGCGCAGAAAGCAATCTCACGCACTCAAAACTCTTCAGGTTCCGTCAAGTCTTTTGTCTCAACAATAGCAGACTCTTGTTGAAATTTTCGCGCCTCTTCTACTTCCAACCTAGCCAGAGTTGTCGCCACATCGGCTAACTGTAAAGCCAGATTCATCCGACAAACCGGGTTTTTT
The DNA here is from genome assembly GCF_036701875.1 of Microcoleus sp. MON1_C5. Taxonomy (NCBI): domain Bacteria; kingdom Bacillati; phylum Cyanobacteriota; class Cyanophyceae; order Oscillatoriales; family Microcoleaceae; genus Microcoleus; species Microcoleus sp. MON1_C5. The sequence continues at coordinate 8,257 of NZ_JAUBRN010000074.1, forward strand.
TCCCTCCAGAGGTCTTTTGCCAAGAAATGTACTCGATAGCGAAACATTTTAATTGAATTTGGCGGAGTAACTTTCACGGTCATAGTCTTTCTTCGGTTGAAGTTTGAATGCGGAGCAGCACCCGTTCTAGCTCCAAGTAAACAAATGTCAGCATGATTACTTTATCTTCATCGGTGATTGTAACACTACAAGTTGCCGATCGAGGTTCAACGCCTTCGTGCCTGACAACTACAGTATATTTTCCCTGCTTCAGGTTATCAAAATTCACATCTGCCTCAAACAGGTCCACTGTCTCCTCGGCCAGCACTCGTCCCTCCCGAGTCAGTAAAGTGACAAAGGCAATGCCGTCAACTGAAGTCATGGCGACGTTGCTCTGATTGCGGATCATCACAAAAATATCGGACATCGTTTGGTCATTGTTAATTGCTAATTGCTAATTTAAAATGAGTGCAGCACCTTACAAACAAAGGAGCATAAATACAGTGAATCATTTCAAGCTTTTGCTAATTTTGACGGCTTTTGCAGCGGTTCTCGGTTTAGAAAAAAGTGGGGCGCTAGCTGCTGTCTCAAATATCTCTGAGACAGAGCCTTGTATGCAGCTTCACGGCGTGCGGGTTGCTCAAAGGGACGATCGCAATTTAAGTAACTCGAAAGGTACATTAAAAGAAGGCAGTGCCCTCTCTATCGATCCTGATGAAGTTACAGGCATACCAAAAGCTGAGGCGCGACAGCGTTTCATTTTGAATAAGATATATCGGGTTCAGGAAGGCACTACCGCTGACGATTTGTTTATTGTTGATGAGAAAGCAAATAAATGGGCTGTAGAGGATGTCTCTGAGGCTACAGAGGGCGCTACTACTAACAGCGTTGCCCAGATAGTGTCGGGTAACGGGAGAGTCTGGGCTCTGATTCAGAAGTTCTAAACTCCAAAAAAACGCCGCTTTTAAGGGCGGCGTTCTTATTAATTAAAAATTCCAGGTTAAAAATGGTATAATCACCATTTTTAACTTTTAATTTTTAATTATTTATTTTCTAACAGTCGTAGTAGAGAGCAAACTCGTAGGGGTGAGGACGCAGGCGCATCGGGTTGACTTCGTTGTCGAGTTTGTAGGAAATCCAGGTTTGGATGAAGTCTTCGGTAAATACGCCGGTTTCAGTTAAGAAACTGTGGTCTTTTTCTAAAGCTTCTAAAGCGCCTTCCAAAGAACCGGGAGTCGAAGGAATTTTGCTCAATTCTTCAGGCGAAAGGTCGTAGATATCCACGTCCAAAGGTTCGCCCGGATCGATTTGATTCTTGATGCCGTCTATGCCGGCGCACAGCATGGCTGCAAATGCTAAATAGGGGTTGGATGTGGCATCGGGACAGCGGAATTCTAACCGCTTGGCTTTGGGGTTGGTTCCCGACAACGGAATCCGCACTGATGCCGATCGATTCCCTTGAGAGTAAGCTAAGTTTACAGGCGCTTCAAAGCCCGGAACTAAACGCTTGTAGGAATTGGTCGTGGGGTTGGTGATTGCCAAAAGTGCCGGTGCGTGCTTGAGAATGCCGCCGATGTAATGCAGTCCCATTTGGCTGAAACCTGCATATTGATCGCCTGCAAATAGAGGTTGGCCGTCTTTCCAAATCGACTGGTGAACGTGCATCCCGGAACCGTTGTCGTTAAACAGCGGTTTGGGCATGAAGGTGATGGTTTTGCCGTATTTTTTGCCGACGTTTTTGATTACGTATTTGTAAGTCAGCAAGTAGTCGGCTGCTTGTACTAAAGTGGCAAAGCGGAAACCGAGCTCGCATTGACCGCCGGTGGCGACTTCGTGGTGGTGTTTTTCGATGGGTACGCCGCATTTTGCCATTGTCAGCAGCATTTCCGTTCTCATGTCTTGTGAGGTATCGGTTGGTGCTACTGGGAAATAACCTTCTTTGTAACGCGGTTTGTAGCCGAGGTTGCCGCCTACTTCTTCTTTGCCGGAATTCCAACGACCTTCGATCGAATCTACGTAATAGTAGCCGGAATTTTGGGTTTGGTCGAAGCGAACGTCATCAAAAATAAAGAATTCTGCTTCCGGGCCAAAGAATGCTGTATCGCCGAGACCGGTCGAAAGCAAGTAGTCTATGGCTTTTTGGGCAATGGTGCGCGGACAGCGACTGTACGGTTCGCCGGTTCGAGGTTCTTTGATGCTGCAAATGAAGCTGATGGTCGGTTCTGCCATGAACGGGTCCATCCAAGCGGTTGTCGGATCGATGACCATCGTCATGTCAGATTCGTTGATGGCTTTCCAGCCCCGAATGCTGGAACCGTCGAAGGGTACGCCGTCTGTGAATGAGCTTTCGTCGATTTGGTCGTGGTACAGGGAAAGGTGCTGCCAGATCCCCGGCATATCGATGAATTTGAGGTCAACGATCTGGATCTTATTTTCTTGTATGTAGTTTAAGGCTTCTTGGGGTGTCTGGAACATGACTTACTCCTGATATTGGTTGTGTCTTGGCGATCGGCCGATTTCAGACTGTTTGGGCGATCGTAGGCCTTCAGTACCCACTATTTTGTATCTATGGCTACAAAATTTTGAAATTGGTGCCCAGTGCGGCCGGGCAGTTCGTGATTCTTGCCCTGTAGATTATTTTTCGGCTGAAGATACAAGGCAAACGGCTGAATTTTGCTGCCGTTTGCCGAGGATAGACTACCTAGAGTGAAAATCCCATCTCAAATCTTAATCAAACGCCGATTTGTAGTAGTCTACAATAGGCGGTCTGTCTCAGATAGCAAAGTATTGATAAAGATTTTTGGGAGAGAAACTTATGCGCGATGCAGTGACGAGCCTGATTGAAAATTATGATGTTGCTGGTAGGTATTTAGACCGAGATGGTATCGATCGGTTGAAATCTTATTTTGCAACGGGCACGGCACGGGTACAGGCGGCGGCTGCGATTAACAGCAATGCTGCAGCAATTGTCAAGCAAGCTGGTATCCAGCTATTTGCTGAACAACCGGAACTGATCCGTCCCGGCGGAAATGCCTACACGACTCGTCGCTACGCGGCTTGTCTGCGGGATATGGACTACTACTTGCGCTATGCTACTTACGCCCTGGTGGCTGGAAGTACCGACGTGCTCGACGAGCGCGTGCTGCAAGGTTTGCGGGAAACTTACAATTCTCTAAGCGTTCCCATTGGCCCGACGGTGATGGGGATTGGCATTATGAAGGAGATGGTTAAGGCTCAAGTGCAAGCTGCTGGCTTGTCTGTGGGGCCTTTTTTGGAGCAGCCTTTTGATTACTTGATGCGCGAATTGAGCGAACAAGATATTTAAGTCAATTTGCTAATTCTTTTAACAGCAAATTGCACTTGTGGCTGGCAGTTAGCAGCAGTTAGATCGATCGCTTTTTTTGGCCTCACAGCCTCCAAGCGATCTTTTTTTATGGGTTATACAATTTTAGATTAAAGATTTCAGATTAAAAATAATAGATTAAAAATAATAGATTAAAAATTTGAAGAATTGGGAATGACTGATGAATTAAGGGTTGGGAGCTTCCCTACAATTGCATTCTTGTTTGAAACAGGTGCTAAAAATCGTCAACACATCCCCAGACGAGGCATTTGTCCAGGGGATTTTTGGTTTGACCCAGATCCACTTGTTCGGCGGTTGTTGCTTCTACTTCGCCGTTGGGGTAAAGAATGTGGATGATGTCACCGCTGACGAATGCGAGGGGATTTTCTTGACAATTGCCAGGATTTCTGATAGGAAAGTTAATTGTTTTCATGGTCGATCGCCTTGATGGTATTTGTAGCGCTTTTAGCTGCATATAAATCATCCGCTAGTAACAAAAATTATTGTGTGATTCTATGAATGTTTATCTGTGATAAAACTACACACTCACAGCGATCTCAGTCACATCATGTGAGCTGGGGGCGATCGCCCCGCGACAATCGCAAAACCAAAATAATCGCCAAAAATTAGCAGTGGGGCTTGTGCGTAAGTGCTAATCTGGTACTGTTCTTAACCCTATTCGTACAGATTAAAAACCTTGGCTAAACAGCGACTAGACACATTATTGGTCAGCCTAGATTTGTGCAGTTCCAGACAGCAAGCTCAGGCCTTGATTCGCACTGGGAAAGTCTCTATCAACCAACAGGTAGTTGACAAACCGGGCACTGAGGTCGATGTTTCAGCAAAAATTCAGATCAAAGAGCGATCGCGCTATGTTTCTAGAGGCGGCGACAAATTAGCCAAAGCTTTAGAAGTTTTTGCGATTCCCGTTGCAGGCAGAATTTGTCTCGACGGCGGCATTTCCACAGGCGGTTTTACCGACTGTTTGCTGCAAGCCGGCGCCGCCCTAGTGTACGGCGTAGACGTTGGCTACGGTCAAGCAGATTGGGGCTTGCGTAACGATCCGAGGGTAATTTTGAAAGAACGCACCAATTTGCGGTACATGACTGCTGCTGAGCTTTACGGCGACTCTGAGCGAGCAGATTTGGCGGTAGTAGATGTGTCGTTTATTTCCCTGGATAAGATTTTACCGGCGCTGTGGGAATTGTTGGTACCACCGCGAGAAGCGGTGTTGCTGGTAAAGCCGCAGTTTGAGGTAGGGCGCGAGAGAGTCGGGAAAAAAGGCGTAGTGCGAGACTCAGCAACTCAAGCCGATGCGATTTTTCAAGTGTGGAAGGCAGCCACAGCTTTAGGATGGCAGCAACGCGGCTTAACGTGGTCGCCTTTACTTGGCCCGGCCGGTAATATCGAGTATCTTTTATGGTTGGGGATCGATCGCGACCAAGAAACAGAGCCGAAGGCGATCGAAGAGGATGTTGTGAAGGAACGGATCGCACAAGTCACCAAAGCGGCGGCGCGGGAACTTGTCGATCGATTGTAGATTGATTTCAAGATGTCAAGCTAATCGTATTTTAAAAATCAAATTTGGAACTCCAGATTGCTCTAAATTTTAAAAATTTTTGTCAATCAGACTCCTAAACTTTCACTTAGTGAATAATTCCATGCAATCATTCAAACAAGCCGGTTCGATTTTCCTGTACGTTCTAGGTGCCATCGGGTATGTGGCGATTGTAGCTACTATTGTAGGCGTTTCAATTCTCATCAAGTGGGCCGCTCTGCTACTAGCCGACAAATTATTATATACACTTCTGATTATCGGCGATTTGTTGAGGGGTATCGAAATTATTGAACTGTTAAATATATTGGTATTTGCTTTTATCGGTATGGGAGTGGGTGTGGCGACAAGGCTTTTACACCCTCAATACGGTCGCAAAATTAGTGCTGCTGTGTTGATAGTTATAGTTCCCTTAGTTTTCATGATTACGCCAGCCATTCGATATAATTCTTGGCTGGAAAAAGTGGAAGAATCGGATAAATTATCGCCTCCGCAAACTGCAACCTTAACTAACTCATTTTTGAATAGAAAAGTAGGATTGCCTGGTTTTATCGGTTATTACGTATATACTGGTCAGTTTCCGGTTATTCCGACGAAACAATCGGAGATGAAAGACCTTGACAGCTTTGAAAAAAGAGTTAATTCCAGATTTGTACAGTTCACTGGTATTGCTCCGACTATTGTTTCTTGGTCAATGCGGGTTTGTTTTTGGCTGATTAGAATATTTTACTTTTCTATAGCGGTAATTGCGACCATCGCCCATTTTAGGGAAGGCGTTAGAATTGCCAGACGGTAATACGATTTTCGATTAAAGAATTGGGAATCACGGATGAAGAGCGTGGTTGGAAGCTTAGCTACAGTTGCATTCTTTTTTGACAATTGTATAAGAATAAAAGCAGTAGGGTGCGTCAGATCCTAGCTCTTCGATTATTCACAAATAACCATCTGCTGACGTACCCGACTCAACTACTAGGGCAATTTTTAATTGCCAATTTTAAACTCTTGCTGCAAGCGATCGATAATTGTATTACGCTCTATGGTGGCGAGAATTTCTTGAATTACCGTATCTTGTCCCAGGGGGCCCCAGGTGCAGCCTTTTTCTAAGTAAACTTGGGCGGCACGACCGACAGCGTAGGTTCCGTAAGCTGCTAAACTAGCTTGAGTGACAGCGACTCCGGCAAAAGTAGAAAAGCCGATGTGGGGGGCTGCAGCCGCCGCACTTTTGCCAAATCCCAATAGAAAACTGCTACCCAATTCTCCCAAAAGTACGCCGCCAGCACTGGAGAAAATAGTCTGCCAAAGTTTCCCGGCTTCGTAACCAGTCATGGGTAAGCCGTAAAGTCTGGATAAAGAGCGAATTAAGGCTAAATCTGCGACACTTGCTCCCATTACATCCAAGAATGCCACTGGATTTAAACCGACAGCCAAAGCTTTATATTTTGCAAATTGCCAGATTAAATCTTCGGCTTCTGTTTGCCGCAATTTGAGAACGTGACGGGCAATGTTTGCTTCGGCATCTCTAGCTTCAACTAAAGCATTTAGAGCGAGGAGCGATCGACCTTCTCTGTTAAGAATTGTGAGAATTTTATGTTTGAGTTCGTCTATCTGCGGGGGTGGCGACTCCCATTCGTTAGTTACTCTTCCGTCGGACCATTCCACTCGGACTTGCACCGGCGCGGGTTCGGCGGCTACCATGACTATTTCTAATGATTTGGCAATTTTAGGCGGTGATTTTGCGGTAGATTTATCGGAGGAGTTGTTTGGGCGATCGGACAAATTTTCGCTATCTGTTTCCTCTGTTACCGCAGCGGCTGCTAACTCTTCAGAATTTCCCAGCGCTTGCAAACTTTGGTAAATAGCTTTTCTGTCTAATTCTGGATAAAGGTCAATTTTATTAAAAACTAAAATTACTGGTTTTTGAGCTGTTTGCAATTCGCACAGTGCTTGATATTCAGTTCGGGTGATATCGCCTGCAACGACAAACAGAATTAAGTCAGCTTGGCGAGTTACTTGTTTCGCCATTTCGCCGCGCACTTCGCCGCCAACTTCATCAAGTCCGGGAGTATCGATTAATTCAACTTGCACCCCTTCTTTCCCCCCCTTGGCAAGAGGGGGTTGGGGGGATTCGTCGCTGTCAAGGAAGGATAAAGGCACACTCCAGCGCACGGAACGCGGCCACTGAGTCACGCCGTTGAGAGGGCCTGTTTGCAGAATTTTTTGACCTAAAAGCGCGTTTAATACGGCTGACTTGCCACGGCTGACTAAGCCGAAAGTAGCAATGCGGATGACGTTGTGGTCTAGTTTTTCTGAGGTGGAAGTTAAGATATCTAACTGATATTGCAGCGCCGCTTCTAATTCTGTATTATTCGAGTTTTTTTTCCCTTGGCGCAGGTGGGAATAGCGCGCCAGGGCTTCGCGCAAACTGGCGCGGGCAAGGGATAAGCGATTTTCTTGAAGGGAATTGTCAGCCATTGGCGATCGGCTTTTTTAAGCAGGTATAATTGATCGTCGAATTATAAATCTTATTTCTTATTTTAATACAATTTTTCATAAATTTATAATTTTTTATTTGGGAATTAGGTAGGGGCACGGCACTGCCGTGTCCCTACGGATATCCTGGGCGATCGACCCAATTTAACATCAGATGCTGGACTACTTCTAATTGACCGCCGACTTAACGGTTTCGGGCCCAGATACCTGAGATGAAAGGCGACTCGCCACCTGGTTGACGAAAGATTGCAAGAAGGAAACTTGCTGATTTTGCGTAAATACTGCTTGCAAAGTTTTAGTCAACTGGTCGAGATTGAAAATGCCTTTGGCAGCATTTTCCAGTTCTTGACTTTGGAAATATTCAATTAAACTCAGTCCTGCTATTCTGGTAAAATATGCTGCACTAATTCCCTGCACCGCGCCTCCTGCTACATAGGTGACGGCATTGCTTTTCAGCAGTCCAGTAATAGTTTGGGTAGACAGTTCTACTAATCCCAATTTGAACATTTGATTAGCCAAAGTAGCCGCTACTGTCTTAGCTTGGTCTAAGGAAAACTTTCGCTGGTAGATAGCGCCGAGGTCGATTACGAGCTGGGTGCTGATGGCGGTTGTTGCTAGCAAGTCTAAAGCGGGAACCGGATTGGCAAACACGGTGGCGGCGGCGATGTACTGATATTGTTCGATAATGGGAATTGCCCGATCGCGCCTGACTGCATTTAATAAGGTTTTTGCCTCTAACTTGATACTTGCAGCCTCGCGCACTGCACTCGCCCAGACCAACTGTTGCCGTTCTTCAGTTAAGATTTTAGTCAATATTTCCGTCAGCGGGTCGAGTTGAGAGACTTGCTTTTCGATGCGTTCTTGAACTGTGCCGTCCGCTTGGTGTCGGCGCACTTTAATAGAATTGGGAGAAGCTGCGATCGCAATTATATCTTCTGTCCCCAATATTCCTTGCATTTTTTGCTGCAAAGAGTGCAAAACCTGCGACTGCTGTTCTGGTAAATATTGGTCTTGTTTGTTCCAGACTAGCAGCACGCGCTGACCAGCGGACGCTAGCTGAGATAATGTTTGAAATTCGGAATCTGTGATGTCGCCCGCTGTCACAAACAGCGCTAAATCACCATTGATTTTGGCATCGGCATTTGTATTAGCAAACAGCGGTGCCGTTTCTTGTAAACTAAGCTTTTGCGGGTGTTGAGATGCCCAATTAGAATTTAAAACTTGAATTAAGGCAGTTTTGCCGACAGCTTTGCCGCCCGTGACGGTAATCCGCAAGTCTTGTCTGTCTAATTCGCTTCTGAGCCGATCGAGCTTTGCTGTTAGATTAGCAGGATCGGCGGAGTTTTGAGCTTCTGAAGCCAGCAATTTAATGGCGGCTTCAGAAGCCGCGATCGCTTTTTCGGCTGCTTCCCGGTTCGCCAGGGGTTGCGGGAGTGCGAGTTCCAGTTTGGGGGATTGTTGCTTCCACCACCAATACCCCGCACCGGCAGCAGCCAAGCCGATGAGTGCCGTTTCGCCCATTTCTGAACCCGAATGCTGTAGAGTTTCCAGCAGCCACAGCGCTGCTGAAAGTCCTATTCCGCCTATTAAAATCGGTCGCCGCAAGTTAAGTGTCATTTTTTCCTTCCTGTGGGTATTGTCACCAAGCTTAACCTTAGCCGGCTTGGCCTCCCTCCCTATATTCCATCGTACCTCTGTGACATCCAAACTGGCAGGCGGGCGATCCGACTTTTTGCTATCGGGAATTGCGGCCCGCTGCACAATCAACTTTTTGCACTTCTACAAACGCGGAATAGGGGACTGAAGTCCTCACTACAAACGGGGAATAGGGGACTGAAGTCCTCACTACAAACCAATAGATTTTTACAGGATTTTGCAAAGATAGTTGATTTTTTTTCTATGTTGGTAATGCTTGAGATTGTGATTCCAAAATATCAATTATTTGTTTGGGAATTGCTCGCGGTCGCATGGTGGTAACTTCTACCCAAACCCAAAGCGCCTCTGCTTTTAACAAGATTTCGTCACTTCCAGCTAAGCGAATTTCGTAGCGGCGAACAGCCCGCGGGCCGCGCATTTGTTCGATCCAAGTGGATATCTCCAATCGATCGCCCGCAGCGGCCGATCGCAAATAGTCAATCTCTATCCGCCGCATTACAAAGACGCCGCCCAGTTCCCGGTAGCGATCGAGTGTAAATCCCAAGTGTTCTAAATGTTCGATCGCAGCGTGTTCTAAATAATGCTGGTAGACAGCATTATTGACATGACCGAGGGCGTCCATTTCGTAATGGCGCACTCTAATTTGTGCAGTAAATGGTGTCAATTTCTCACCTTTCTACTTGTTGCGGTATTTTGTAGTTCCGAGTGCGATCGCACTCGATGTCGATACTCGCTCGGAACTAATTGCAAGGTACACTAATCATAGTTGAAACGCCACTACTTCCAGGTTAATATTAGTCGTGGAAGCAAGGCCGGTGAACACCTTGGTTTTTTAAGCACACCTCAGTCTCGGTTAACCCAGTTTCGTGGTTCTGAGTGCGTCCCGGACTAAAACTTTGAGAAATCGGACGGGTAATTGTTTAGTCTCCCAGACAAATTCCTAAACCGCGGGCCGTTTTAACCAGAGTACCATTTAACTCTACAGGTCTGTATTTGGCGATCGCATCTTCCAGAGGAACGCTCACAACTTCCCGCTTTTGCCAAGATACCATGCAGTCGTATTTCTCTTCGGCAACTAAATCAACTGCTGCCACGCCAAAAGCCGAAGCAATTAATCTTTCTAGCGGTGAAGGAGTTCCCCCGCGTTGAGTATGTCCCAAAACGGTGACGCGAGTTTCTGCACCGCTACAGTCAGAAATTGTATCAGCTAAATACTGACCAATTCCGCCTAATCGACTTTGACCTAAGCGATTTGTGTGCATTACTAACTCGCCTGCTTCTGTGCGAACTGCCTCCGCTACTATAATTAAACAGTAGTTTTTTCCCCGGTCTTGGCGTTCTTGAATTTGGGCACAGATTTGGGAAATTTTGTAAGGGATTTCCGGAATCAGAATTATATCAGCTCCCCCAGAAATTCCGGCACTGATCGCAATATGTCCGGCATCGCGTCCCATGACTTCAACAATCATAACGCGACTGTGACTAGCCGCAGTAAAATGCAAGCGATCTAGTGCTTCAGTAGCAATATTGACAGCCGTATCAAAACCGATAGAACGCTCGGTAATTCCGACATCATTATCAATAGTTTTAGGAATAGCAACTAAATTCAAATTACCTTGTTGAGCAATCTTCCTGAGAATGGCAAGACTGCCATCGCCACCAATGCCAATTAAGGCATCCAAACCTAGTTGGTGATAGCCTTCGATAATGTCCTCAGAACAATCGCGTAGAGTCCCATCAGACATCGGGAAGGCAAAAGGATTGCCCTCATTTGTCGTGCCTAGCATCGTACCGCCAATGGTGAGCCACGAGTCTACTTTCTCAATATCCAAGGGAATTGCTTGAGGGGGACGACTCATCAATCCCTTGGTGGCTTGACGAATGCCCATCACTTTCCAATTGTAAGTTCCCGTTGCGCGGTGGACAACGGCTCGGATAACTGCGTTTAAGCCTGCACAGTCACCCCCGCTGGTGAGGATACCGATACATTTTTGTTCTCCCATAATTAAGGCCCGACTTTTGTTACTCAGAACATGACTTGATTTTTTTAGATCCCGATCGTCCAATCCTTATTTCCGACCTAAATAGGTAGGCGAAAATAAACTTTACCCTGTAACAGAATGTAAAGCTATCATAACTTTTGTGATTGCTTTCCTAAGAGATCGCTCATTCAGAGAGCTTTTCACTCGCTTTTGACTACTTATGTATTTTTAAGCTTAATCGACCTAATGGAGTGCCTCATTTCTGACGCATCCCACAAGTTCGATCGCCAACTCAGTCGCATCGCCAATCACCGTCTCCAACAAAACATCAATTTTACTTGGGATTGAGGCGTTTAGAAACTTGGTTAACTATACCGCTGAGAATAGCACCGCCCATGAGAATTCCGAGGGCGGGATTAAATACGGGCTGCCACAGACTGTACCACAAATCAAAACCGAGATTCACCCCAGTCGATCGACCTGCTACTGCGATCACAAACCACCCAAAAATGGCAAAGACGAAAAACACATCAGCTACTAAAAGCAAGTTAAGCAAGTTAAGAAATTTATCTTTCATTGTCGAGGGTTCCTTTTGAGTGTATATGTGTCAAGTTTTGGCAAGCGGTTGGTAATGGAGCGGATTGATAGCTGCAACTGGCGATCGAATAAAGATAAAATATCATTCAATTGTTTTCGCGCACAGGCTGTCAAAATATGGTTCGCTATACACTTCCTCAAAGCCCCGAAATTATTTTAACTGTCAAAGGGAAAGATTCAGCCAAAGCCCGGGAAGAAGCGATGGATCGCCTGATGGATCTCATGGATGAGGGCAAGCTGCCTACGGAACTCGTGGAGGGATTTGGGCCCAAGCAGTTTGTTGAAGTTAAGGATATCGAAGATGCTGCGTCTGAAGGCGAGGACGCGATTACTGAAGCCGTCCAGATTTTGAGCAATTTGGCAAGTCTCAAATTGAAAGTCATGGAATCCCGCGAAGAAGCACTCAAAATCCGGGCGGCGATCGACATTTTGTTTACAGATGAGGCTGTGACGGCCGAGGAAATTGGTCGTTTGAAAGATGGTTTCAAGGTTCTAAAAAACTTTGCTCAAGCTAACGTCCGCTATCGAGAAGCCAGAAGTAAAGCCGAAGAAGCACGGGCAATTCTCGACGAAGCTTTGCAATCTGTCGAACCGGAAAACAAGGCGCAGAAGTCGGCGAAATAGTAGCAGGTTGGGTTGACTCACATCTAGCAACAATCTCAGAAGCTTTTCGGCCTGTTCCATTACAAATTAATTCTCTTGTCTCTTGTGGAACCGACCCAAAAGCCTGTTGCTAAAAAATGTAGAGAATAGCGGAATATTTGAGATTGAGGAACCCACCCAAAATCCCACACATTTGACGTTTCGTTTATCTACCTTCAAAAAAATAGGAAAAAAATTGTGAACCAACAAACAGGAACTCTCAGAAACTCGATGTCAGGCAGCTTGCTGCTGGCTAAAAAGTTAGGTTTTGAACCAAAAACTGTGATTGATGTCGGTGCAGCCTTGGGAACTTTTAACCTTTACGAAACTTTCCCAGATTCTCGACATTTGCTAATTGAACCCATCGCCGAAAATGAACCTTACCTCGCCAAAATTTGCCGCAAGCTCAAAAGTGCAGAATACATTATTGCAGCAGCGAGCAAAGAATCGGGAGTTTTCACCCTCAACGTCAGTCCCGGTATGGTGCATTCTTCACTTTCTGAAAATCGCGTTACTGACAGCAGCAATCCTTATTTGAGAAACATACCAGCAATTACCCTAGATGGAATATGCAGGGAAAGAAACTTGCCAGGCCCGTATTTAATTAAAGTGGATGTAGACGGACAGGAGTTAGATGTTTTAGCGGGAGCAACTGAAATTTTGCAGCAGACAGAATATGTAATTGTAGAAGTTACTTTGTTCGGTCAGATGTATGATGTAATGAGCTTTATGAAGTCCCAAGGCTTCGCAGCTTACGATATTGTTGATTTGGCATATCGCCCGATTGATAAAGCTTTGTGGCAAGTTGACATGGCTTTTGTTAAGGAATCCGGTCACTTCCGAAGAGAGAGGGGTTACGCGACAGGAGAGCAGGATCTCGAAGCACTTAACTCGCATCTCAAAGCTTATCGAGAAAGTTTGATCCAATATATTGACACTCATTACAGCGACCCAGTAGAGCCGGAACCACAGGTCAATCAAGTTGTTTTGGGCGAAGATTATGTCATCATTTAACTCAAGTTGCTTCCATCTGATACTAAATCCGGGTCGCACTTCGCACGCTTATTTAATTAATCCTCAACATCTAAAAAACTGGTTTTCTAAATGCTGCTATTGCCGTCTATAAGCTTGCAATCTGCTGTAAATAGGCTTTCATATCATTTCCGGTTACACCGGAATGATGTTGACTGTTGAGGGTTGACTGTGGACTGTTGACGCCGTGAACAGTGAACAGTCAACAGTCAACAGTCAACTCGAATTTACTATTCCGATGCTAACGGATTTGATATCATTGGATATCAGAAAGTGGGAATGCCCTAATGCGGCCCTCACCATGATAGAAACATCCATGCAGCTAAAAACATTAGAAATCGAGGTTTACGAATTTGAGACGTAGGGCATACCTCAGTAGCTTCTGCAGCTAGAGTAAGACCAAGTAAAGGCACTGCTTTTACTTGGCATCAAGCTGTCAAGGAAGAATCCCCCGTCAAGCTACGTTATGACGGGGGAGTGTCAACTACCACAATTAATCCCAAGGCGCTTTTGTTGTGAATCGTTGAGTTGCTGGCGGCCTAAGCTGTCAACCATCAACCTGTGGAGGCGGTCAATTCTATTTCTTTAGCCCAAGGTATTGCTGCCAAAATATAGTAGATGTTATCTCCTGGGCAGCACTTTTCCATTTTTCCCTTACGGATGACCATTCATTACTACCTTCAGCAGCAACTTTAAACCACCTAGTCAAAAGGTTAGTACCAGCTACTTTATCTACCTCATTTTGGTTGTTATAGCTTTTACTAAGCTGTACAATGCTCATGTGAAAGCTTTCTGGGTCAGTGTTTTTGATAAAATCTGGGCCTTTTAGATAGTCTTCAAAAGCTTTTACAACCATTTCTACATGATTATAATCAAATTTTGCTAAAGCCTGAAGTATTACTTTTGTCAAATGCTCAACTGCAGCCATATATTCTGGAGAATAATGGATGGAATAAGCTATTAAATCATTGCGGATATAATAATAATTTTCCCAATTTACATTCTTTGCCGCCGCTGGTTGATGCCACACCGCCAGTGATGGAAAAGCTACAATGTTATTGCCCAACTCTTTTATTCTTAAACCAAACTCTACATCATCTATTTTGATAAATAAAGGCAGCGGTAATTTAGTTTGTTCAACGAGTTCCTTAGAAAAAGAGAAAAACCAAAATCCGCCATAATCTACATCTTCTTCCTTCAGCAACCTGTTGAGAGAATTAGAATCTCGTAAATCGATATTATAATTTAAAGCAATTAATGCCCCAGGTCCAAATCCTCTAGTTTTAGAATAGGCGTTGTACGATGCTCCTGCTTCATACAACATATGCTTTTTTTGTAAATTTAGCAGTCCACCCGCTACAGCAAAATCCGAATTGGCGTATTCATACAAAGGAAATAATTTATAAATACATTCACTTTCTAACTCTATATCATCATCCATAAGCAAAAAGTGAGAATATTTTTCTTCCTCTAAAGCTTCTACCAACCCTCTGGTAAAGCCCCCGCTTCCACCAGCATTTATATTAGGAACTAGCCTCAGTTTTGGCTTTCCGAAATCAGCTTCATCTAAAGTTCTACCATTATCAACCACGAATACTTTAAAGTCCTTGGTTTCTAGTAATTCATCTTGAAAAATTGCACTTAATGTATTTTGTATGAAGTCCTCTTTTTTAAAGGTGCAAATTACAATCCCCAAGGATGCTTCTCTAGTTTTACTTTGATCGGTTGCTATCCAGGCCCCTTTAAATTCACCCTGTTCACTAGAACAAGTTATTTCAAAATATATTCTGCCCGCTTTTTTACCTTGAAGGAGATTTATTGGTGAGATTTTTACAGGATCAGAGAACTGACATTTCTCAAAGCTCTCTTCAGAAATAATTTCTTTGTTTTTTTGTCCATCAAATTCTCGGTAAACAGAAACTTTAAAATCGCCTTCAAGTTTCAGCACATAGTAGATAGAGCTAAGAGTTGTATATTGAGTATAATATCTCTCGTAAAACGAATTAAAGTAAGAATTTGAGGAGACAACACCACCCCGAGATAAAACAACTTTTTTGTCATCTTCCTGGTAGCTTATAGAGGCAGATTCATTACACCGTATATATACATCCGAGGCCTCGACTGATTTTGGTAGCTTAATTCCAGCTAATATATTCATGTAATATCTCCCTCTTCTTGTAGTAGACTTAGTTATTTTATTTGACTGATGTTCATCAGTCTTAGCTTAAGAGTAATTTGTGGATAGGTTCTAGTACCTCCTCCTTTAGGCATAACTCCTATGACATTTTTTTAAGTCGTGGATAAAGGGATTGATATCGAAACCAAGCCTCTTCTAGGATTGGATCAACTGATTGGGGAGTGGCAGCAAGCATTGGTGTGGCTGCCAGTTTGATGGTGTCATTAGCATCTGCATATACACCAATTCCGATACCCGCCAGTAGAGCAGCACCACGTCCGGAAGCCGCAGCAACTGTAGTTGAATAGAGGGGTATTCTCAATACATCGGTCAGTAATTGTTTCCAAGGCATTTCTGCCGTTCCACCGCCTGCTAAACGCATTTCTGTCGCTTTAAAACCTGTTGCTTCAAGTGCCTCAAAACCTTGTCGCAAGGCAAAAGCAACTCCCTCTAAAGCTGCCCTCATCAGGTGCGCCTGTGTGTGATGAAGTCCAAGCCCCACCCATGCCCCGCGTATATAGGGATCAAGGTGTGGAGTTCGCTCACCCGTGAGGTACGGCAAAAATGTCAACCCTTCACATCCTGGGGGAACAGAAAACGCTTTAGTATAGACTTCCTGCCAGCTCAAGCCGAGGATACCTCGCACCCACTCAAGCGCTAAGCCGGCATTTTGCATTGCTGCAAGTGTGTACCACTGGTTAGGTAGGGCGGTTCGATAGAGATGGGTACGACCATGACGATCGATAATTGGTTGCGATCGAGGTGTAATGATTTGAGCGCCTGTGCCGATCGTTAGTTGAACCAATCCAGGCTCTAGTAGTCCGTTACCAAGTGCCGCCGCTGCGGTATCCGCAGCACCAGCGATAACCGGTAAGCCAACAGGTAAGCCGAGATGCTCTGAAGCAATAGTTGTTAGGTAGCCGGAGATCGCACTAGAGGGGATAATTTTTGGTAACCAATCACTACGTAGATTCAGCGCCCCGATTGCTTCCCCAGCCCAGTTGTCCGACACAATATCGTAAAGCAAAGTACCGCTAGCATCAGATGGTTCGGTTGCAACTTCTCCAGTCAGCCGTAACCGCAGCCAATCTTTTGGCTGAAGTTCCCAACGCGCTTCGGTGTAGACAGTAGCCTCGTGTTCTCGTAGCCACAACAAAGTTGGACCAGCCATTCCAGCCGTAATCGGGTTGCCCAAGCGCTCTAGAATAGCAGCATCGAGCGAATGATAAGTGTTAAGCGTGGCACTAGAGCGAGTATCTGCCCAGAGGATAGCAGGGCGCAGGGGCTGACCCGACTCCGAAGCTAGGACAACGCCGTGCATTTGTCCTGAAAGTCCGATCGCCTGTACCCCATCAGCGCGATCTCCCACTGCCTTCCTAACAGCCGAGGCAACAGCTAACCACCAATCTTCTGGTTCCGACTCAGCCCATCCTGGGTGGGGTGAATGAACGGGATAAGAGCTTGATGCTTCACCTATAGTGGTTCCGTCTGTCGCTAGGAGCAATGCCTTAGCAGAGCCTGTTCCTAAATCTATACCAAGCAGCATGATAGCTAATCCTCAAATCATTCAGTGTCTCAGCAAACGGGCGATCGCATTGACCAATTCATCAGGTTCAACAGGCTTGGATACATGGATCTGAAATCCGGCAGCTAAGGCTTGCTGCTGATTGATCTCTCCAGCATAGGCAGTAAGTGCGATCGCAGGAATCATACCTCCCTGTTGGGGTGACCACTTTCTAATTTGCCGAATCAGGGCATAGCCATCCATCTCTGGCATTCCAATGTCACATAAGAGCAGATCGGGGACAGATTGATTCAGGAGGGCCAACGCCTGTACCCCCGAAGCGGCTGTCGTAACTTGTGCGCCAGATTGCATCAGGGTGAATGCTGCCAACTCCCGCATATCTGCATCGTCGTCCACAACCAAGACCCGAACACCTGCTAAGTCGTCTGCCGCACTTTCTGCGTGCCTGTCATCAGAAGAGGGTTCCGGCTCTACGATGTTTATCGGTAGCCGGATGGTAAATGTAGCCCCTAAGTTCTGTCCTAAGCTGTCTGCTTGAACGGTTCCTCCATGCAGTTCGGTAAAATGACGGACGATCGCCAGCCCTAATCCCAATCCGCCGAATTGTCGGGTTATTGTACCATCTTCTTGGCGGAAGTAGTCAAACACATGGGGTAAGAAGTCTCGTTTGATGCCTTTTCCAGTATCTTTAACTTGAATCTGAGCGTACATACCAACCTGTTCTAGTTGCACGTCGATGCGTCCTCCGGTTGGGGTGAACTTGACAGCGTTGGAAAGCAGGTTCCAGACTACTTGTTGGAGGCGATTGCTATCGCCTGAAACCGTTCCTGAAAAAGGATTAAATGTGGTCTGGATTTGAATGTGTTTGGCTTCGGCTGCCAGTCGTACCGTTTCTAGGGCAGCCTCAATCATTGCCGCTAGATTCACAGGAGCAACGTTTAACGTCATTTTTCCTTGCAGAATGCGCGAGACATCCAACAAGTCCTCAATTAATTGCGCTTGCAGCTTGGCGTTGCGTTCGATCGTTTCCAGTGCTTGCTGCGTTTTTGTAGCATCGAGTCGCCCAGTTCGCAGCAATTTTGTCCAGCCCAGAATCGGATTGAGGGGCGATCGCAACTCGTGGGACAATACGGCTAAAAATTCGTCTTTAATTCGGTTAGCGGCTTCTGCTTTTGTGCGATCGCGTTGAGCCGCCCGGTACAACTGAGCATTGTCGATCGCCAAAGAAGCACGACGAGCTAATTCCTCTGCCTGTTGCAAATCGGCCGGGGTGTACTGTCGTTCAGATTCGGCGGAGATAAAGGAAATGACCCCTAGAATTCGTGCCTGAGTTCGTAGTGGCACCGTCATTACCGATTTGAATCCAACCTGCCGTAGAATCTCTAAATGCTCTGAATCCCGCGCTGCGTGTACCAACAGTTCATCGGGAATCTCCGGCACCAAATCAGGTTGTCCAGTTCGCAGTGTAAATGCAGCACCGCGAGGGTCATCCGGATTCATAGGATACTTATCTCTAATCTGATGTGCCCATTCCAGTTTGGCAGGGTCAACGTGAGCCACTGCAATCTGCTCGATCGCACCATCCTCTTCTATCATGTGGACCGTACACCAGTCCGCTAATTTCGGCACTGTAAGCTGCGCGACTCGCTCTAAAGTCGTTTGATAATCGAGTGAGGATGCCAGCACTGCACTCGCCTCAGAGAGAAAGTGTTGGGCAAGCTCTAGCCTGACGCGCTCAGTCACATCGACTACATAAACTAAAACCCCTTCAACCTGAGCATTTGAGTTAACAGTCGGAAGATAGTAAACGTTGTAGTAACCGGGACGGCGATCGCCGCGTCCGGGAACATTCACCGCAAAGTTTGGTGAAATAAAGGGATTTCCTGTGGTGTAGATCTGATGAAAGACTTCAACTAATTTGGGATCGAATTGACCAAAAAGTTCTGGAATGGAATTTCCTAAATGTTGCTCGCGGGTTAATCCATTAATTTCTGCTAATGCTTCGTTGATGGCAATAAATCGCTGCTGTGCATCTAATAGGGCAAGTCCAATCGGAGACGTTTCAAAAATAGTGGCTAATTGGTGCTGTGCCGCTTCTGCCTCTGAACGGGCAATGCGTTCGCGCCCTAGTAGTTGTTCCCGTTCCTGTTCGGCTTGCTTGCGCTGTGTGATGTCAATGAGAATGCCGATCATGTGGATCGGCTTTCCCTGTGTATTGTAGGTAAACCGTCCTCTGGCTTCTACCCAATGAATGGAACCATCCGGCCAAAGGATGCGATATTCGTGGTGATACTCGGTTCGCTCCAGCCGCGCTTGTTGAATTGCTGCTTCTGCTACGGCTATATCGTCTGGATGAACACTTTTAGCCCACAGTTCATAGCTGGGTTCGTACTCATTTGGTTGAAGTCCTATGATGGCAAAGTGTCCATCAGACCAGGTTACAGTGTCCATCTGTATATCCCAGTCCCACGTTCCCATGCGTCCGACGTTGAGCGCGAGTTGCAGATTAGCTTCACTTTCTCGCAATTCCTCTTCCGCCCGCGATCGCTCTACGGCTAGCCAGGTTTTTTGAGCAATTCGCTCCATCAGCACCACATCTTCCTCAGTCCAGTGGCGAACAGAGACATGGTGCAACACCAACAACGCAACAAATCGCCCTTCTTTCACCAATGGAACACACAGGAGAGATTTGGTTTGAATTGCGTCAAAGGTAGCAGTCCCCGATCCGGCAGTCCGAAGATCGCGATCGACATCATCTACGACAATAGTTTTGCCCTGCTTTAATTCAGCAATGAGTTCAGGGCCAAACGAATCC
>NZ_JAUBRN010000149.1:0-1755 GCF_036701875.1 Microcoleus sp. MON1_C5
GGGTCTAAGGGCTATGTCCTTTATTTTATCAATGTTTTGACGGGGTTGTCACCCCGTCAACTGAAAGAGCGTAAGCGAGTGCAACGAGGACAAGTCATGCCTAAACGCCTCAAGTTAGAGCCTCATCACACCTGCTCGCCCGTTGTCTAAACTTTATCGTCAAGCGTCAGACCCAATTGAACGGACACGCTACCAAATAATTTGGCTCTTAGCAACTGGACGAGTTACTGAAGATGTCGCTTCGGTCACAGGTTACTGCCGTAACTCGATATACCGCTTAGTCCGTCGTTACAATCAATTAGGTGCTAATGGGTTGAAAGACAAACGTCATCAACATCCGGGTACTCAACCTTTATTATCTGTTGTGGAACAAGCACAACTGTTGCAAACTTTACGAACTCCCACCGCTGATGGAGGATTATGGAACAGTCGTAAAGTTGCTGAGTGGATGGGTAATTTACTTGACCGTCCAATCAGCGTACAAAGGGGTTGGGACTATCTACGTTCGTTAGAGTTTCGGTTACGGATACCCAGACCTGAACACGACCTAGCTGACCTTGAAGTCCAAGAAGCTTGGAAAAAAAACTGCGAACGCAAGCTAAACGAATTCAACAGCAGCATCCACTAGCAGCAGTAGAAGTGTGGGGAATGGATGAGCATCGTCTCGGACTAAAGCCGATAATTAGGCGAGTTTGGGTAGGATATGGGGAGCAGCCAATAGCCAACGTAAATTGGCGCTATCAATGGCTATGGTTATATGGTTTCGTACACCCGTCAACCGGAGAAACATACTTTTGGATTCTCCCAAAAGTTAACATCGAGCTTTTTAACTTAGTTTTAGAAGACTTTGCCAGAGAATTTGAAGTAGGTAAAGATAAACACATCATATTAACTATTGACCAAGCAGGTTGGCATACCAGTCCACAAGTTCGAGTCCCAGAAGGTCTACACTTGGAATTTATGCCCTCCCATTCTCCCGAATTACAACCAGCAGAGCGTCTATGGCCGTTGGTAAATGAACCAATTGCCAATCGCTCATTTCAAAATCTAGATGAATTAGAGGAAGTGCTATTTCAGGGCTGTCAAGCTCTTCTCAAGCAACCTTCTTTGATTAAAGGGATTGCTTGTTTCCATTGGTGGCCTACAACCAAAGCTATATCATTCCGGTGCAACCGGAATTGATATGACCGCAATGATTGGATGGCCATTTAGCAAAAATGGAGATGACGACTCACAGCAGGAAAACAGACATTCGGCATCATCTGAAGAAGATTGCAAGGAGATGGAAAAGAAGTATGGGTGGGAACTCAAAAGAGTCGAACAAAACGACGACGATTCAGACCTATCCGTCGATTGCGTCTTCAAAGGCAAACAGACGAGTTTTTGGGATATGTGGAGCGACCATCAAGACGAGCAAGATAAAGATGAGGTATAAACAATGACATTACTCGAACAAATAACAGCAACTGAAGACATCGAACTCTACGACCCATTGGCAAGCAAGTCTACGCTGAGCCTCTACCTAGTCAAAGAGCAAGAAAAATGGATCCCGATCGAGAGCAAAGAACTTGTGATTGGCAAGCAATTAACTCGACTGTTGCAGCTTTCCCACGATTCGCGTCCATTACTCAAGCGTCAGGTCAAACTTGGCGAACGGCTCACTTACCACGTAAAAAAAGGGCGTTGCACAGTTGTGGTATGCTGAGCGCTAACAATCAACGAAAATTTAGCTATGATTTGTCCTGAATGTCAATC
>NZ_JAUBRN010000075.1:0-26779 GCF_036701875.1 Microcoleus sp. MON1_C5
TTTAAGTCGGGAAGTTTTTCCATTCCTTTATCTAATGTCTATCTCGTCTTCTTGTCAAGGGGGTTGAGCAATTACAAAAGAATTATCGTCAGATTGAGCGCATTGTTTGAGGAGAGGTAAGGTTTCCGGGTCATCTTTCCACCCCCGTGCTATTTCTTGGACTGCTGTTTGTCGCACAAGCCAATCATCGTCAGATTGAGCCAGTTGTTTGAGGAGAGGTAAGGTTTCCGGGTCATCTTTCCACCCCCGTGCTATTTCTTCGACTGCTGCACGTCGCACAGGCAAATCATCGTCAGATTGAACCAGTTGTTTTAGCCAAGGTAAGGTTTCGGCGCCATCTTTCCAAGTAAAGGCGATCGCACTTACTGCTTGAGTGCGAATTTTCGCCACTAGATGTGCCTCTTGTTCATGAGGCTTATAATAGTAATTGAGGTCGTACTTCGTTAACTCTTTTAAGCGTTCAAGCAATTGACCCTCAACCGTAGCAATCTCTTTTCTCTCCCTTACCTCATCCAAACACTTCGCCGCCAAAAACAGATTGCTGAAGTTTTTGGCTTCCCCATCCTGTTCAATCAAAAACTCAATCAATTTCCCGGTAAACTTTCCAGCAATCAATCCCGCAATTAAGCACAAAACTTCCTGCCAAGATTCATCATCCCAGTGCGTGTCAAAAATCTCTATTTTCAACTTTTCTAAAGAAAGTTTCTGGGTTTTTTCAAATCGATATACAACCTCCGATGCACAGAAATATTCCAAAAAAGTTCGATGCACAAACCCATAAGTATCCGCACCCAAAAAACATAAAATAAAGTTGCGAGTTCGCAGTTGGTTAATTATCAACCTTGCCCGCTCTTTCGGTCGATCGAAATCTTTATTCTTCAGATATGCTGTGAGGGTATTTTCCAAATCTTCCGCACTAATAATATTGCCAGCCAACCCTTCAGGTGCTGCTTGCATTTTGTAAGCGACTCGCCGCAGCATTTCTTGCTTATCTTTAGCATCAATAGTTTTCGGATCGAGCCTGCTATCCTCTACTAAAGACCTTTCCACATCCCATTGATAAAGCAATACCCGCGAAGCTTGATTGTAAAGTTCCGCCCTGTCTCTCGGCAATTCTTGCCCGCGATTTAAAATCGCCATAATCGTTAACAATAACGGATTACCCGCTAAATCTCGAATCGTTGATGAATACGCTAATGCTCTTTTCATGCGCTCACTAATCCGCGCCTTTTCCCCAGCATCAGTAAAAGTTAATTCGTGCCAGCGGCGAACAAAATCCTGAATTTGTTCCGCATTCAAATCTTGGAGAATAAAGTGATGAAACCCTGCATCTTGCAACCGTTGAGGTTTGTAACCAATAATCCGAGACGTGACAATCACTCGCACGCCGGGATACTCATTGGTAAACCGATGAATCGCCGTAATTACATCTTCTCGTTTTCCGGGATCGAAAATTTCATCTAACCCGTCGAACATCACCACAGCCTCGCCTGCTTTAAGCTGTTCCTGCAATTGATGCTGATTCAAGTGACAAATTGAACCGGGACTTTGATGGAAAAATTCGAGAAAATTCTTGCAATGTCCTGATTCCCCACTGCGAATGTAAGTCCGCAATTCTATTAGCAGGGGAATCGGCTGAGATGTCACGCTATTTAAGGGCGAGATCGCCCAGGTTAATGCTAAATATTGTAACAGAGTAGACTTGCCAGAACCCGGGTCGCCTAAAATAACAATGTAGGGATACTTTTGCTTGTCATTGATAACATCTAACACCGATACGATCGGCTGAGAAAAATAACCGCGCCGATATTTCTCTAAATTTTCTAGATCGATCGCGTCTAATTGATTGCTGTCTTGCAGCCGCCTTTGATGTTCTTTAGGAATTTCGTAAGCTTGGGGCAGAAATGATTCGTAAATCGATCGCACATCTTGGAAAATAAAGATTTGCCAAACCTTCAGTTTTTCCCGATAATCGTATGTATTGGGATCGACGCTGCTTAAATTGAGATTGCTGTAACGCTCGCACAGAGATTCTTGATATTGCCTCAAGTCAAAATCGGGAATTATCCCCGCCGTTTCTTGAGTATTTTTCTGAATGCTATCCAGATTTTGAGCCTCCAAAATATCTCGCAAGTCTTTTGAGTCAAAGAGAATTTCTTGAACTTCCACGAGATACTGGTCAGCGATGGTTTGCCACTTAAATTTTGGCGGCAAAGAAGTTAAATTTAGTTGACTCCAGGTTTGTTCGAGAATTTTTGCATCGAGAGATTCGCGATCGCTCTCAAAAGCCTTGCCCAAAATTTCCTTAACGGATTTGTTATTGATAAACTGTTTACCATCTTTAATATACAGCTTAATTTCCTCTGGGGGAAGTCGGCAAAATTTCAACTGCTGTTCCACCAAACCCAAAAACTTTTTGAGGGCTTTGCCCGCTGCGACTTGTCGGGGGTCTTTTTCGCCAAATAAGACGTTTTTCAGGGAATCTTTAAAAAAATCTTTAGCAAAATCCTTCGCGCCGTCTTTGACTAAATCTTCTAAGATGGGTTTAACGAGAATGCCTACTGCTTCCGTTGCTCCCCAGACTACCAGCCACTCGATCATAAAGCTAGCCCGAGAATTAATTTATGGTTATAATATAGCAATTATCAAGGATTTATGAAATTCAAAAAACTGTAGGTTAATCACCCGTGGTTGCCCCGATAGGTTAAGGTAGTATCAGTTTTCTATCGCTGCGCTGCGATTAGCCCCGCTCCCCCCTGATTGTGGCCCTCTACTACCCCTTAAAAATCGGGAAGAGCATCAAAGTTCCGCTTTTTTACAGGGATTTACGGGAGTTCGACTCGGCTATAACGAGCGATCGACAATTAGGTCTTTCCTTCTTGGTAGCGCTCTCAAAAGAGTAAAATTTTTATATTTTTTTTGTCGTTCGCTTGTGTTATACTTTAATAATGGGAGTGTGAGCAATTTTATATTAACGCACAGATTTCTATTATTTAATAATACCTGGTTAAGGGCAAAAAGTAAAGTAGTTGACCCCAAAAAAAACAAAAAATTTTTGAGATATCATTAAGAAAAGTAAAGCGTAAAATTGGTAAGTTGGCGATAAAAAGGTACAGACAATTATGACATACGACTACGACTTGTTTGTGATAGGTGCGGGTTCCGGCGGATTGGCGAGTTCCAAGCGAGCAGCATCCTACGGCGCAAAAGTGGCGATCGCCGAAAATGACTTAGTAGGCGGAACCTGCGTAATTCGCGGCTGTGTCCCCAAAAAACTCATGGTGTACGCCTCAACATTTTCGCACCTTTACGAAGATGCGGTGGGCTACGGTTGGAGTCCAGTAGAAAGCAGCTTCGATTGGGAAAAACTCATCACCACAGTAGATACAGAAGTGCGGCGGCTGAGCAAACTGCACATCAGCTTCCTCGAAAAAGCCGGAGTCGAATTAATCTCAGGATACGCCAAATTTATTGATCCCCATACCGTCGAAGTTGGTGACAAAAAATTTACCGCAGCCAAAATCTTAATTGCAGTCGGCGGAGAAGCGAGAAGAGTCCCAATTCCCGGCATCGAACACGCGATTACCTCCCGCGAAATCTTCCTGCAAAAAGAGCAGCCAAAACGGTTAGCGATTTGGGGTGGCGGCTACATCGGCGTCGAATTTGCTTGCATTATGAACGGGTTGGGAAGCAAAGTAAGTCAAATCATCCGCAGCGAGTTGATTTTGAAGGACTTTGACACAGATATTCGCACCAACGTGCAAGAAGGAATGATTAATCACGGAATAGAAATTTTGACAGAAAGCTCGATAAACCACATAGAGAAAACCCCAGAAGGCTTAAAATTAACTTTGTCAGGAACATCCGAAGGAACGCTCATAGTAGACGCGCTGTTGTGCGCCACCGGGCGCTTGCCGAATTTGGAAAAGTTGGCTTTAGAAAATGCGGGAGTAGAAATCGATAAAGGTTCGATCGCAGTTACCAAAGACAGCCGCACCAGTCAGCCGCACATTTTTGCAGTGGGAGATTGCAGCAACCGCATCAATTTAACGCCAATTGCGATCGCCGAAGGACGCGCTTTTGCAGATACTCAATTTGGCCACAATCCCAAAGCAATCAATTACGAAAATGTGCCGTCAGCGGTATTTTCCCAGCCGGAAGCGGGTACAGTCGGCTTAACAGAAAGCCAAGCCAGGGCTAAATTTGGCGATTCAATTAAGTGCTACACAGCCAAGTTTCGGCCGATGTTTCACGCCTTGACAGGTGCAGACGAGAAAACTTTTGTCAAGTTAATCGTTGAGACTAATACTGACAGAGTTTTGGGCGTGCACATGGTGGGTAAAGACGCGGGCGAGATTATTCAAGGAATGGCGATCGCTGTTAATATGGGAGCTACGAAGAAAGACTTCGACGCGACTATTGGCATTCACCCATCGACTGCTGAAGAGTTTGTTACTTTGCGGTAAACCGGGGGAAGCAGCCAGGGGTTTAAACCCCTGGCTAATAGCTAAAGTCGGTTAAAACCGACTCAAGAAAACTATTTTGAAGAACAGGCAGGATGCCTGTTCCACACAAAAATTTAATTTTCTGGTTGTGGGGTGGGCGTCCCGCCCGCCCAAAAATACAATTTAGATACAAAACAGCTTATTAATGAGTAATTCAACCAAACAAAACAAAATTTTAGCATTCTATCTCGGTCAGCAGCCTGATTCACAAGGTCGGGCGATCGAGGATATGTGGTCGTGGGATTACCAGAAGCTGGAATCCGTGCACAATTACATTCAATGGCTGTTTCCGCTGAGAGAAAAGAGCCGCTTTAATTCCAGTGCTCCTACTTTAAATGATGAGGTAATTCAAGCTTTTAGAACAAGTGAAGAGTTGAGAAATCGCTTAGTCAAATCTCTAAAAGTCATGCTGGCGTTTTACGGGCTGGAATGCCGCGAAGGGGAAAACGCAGAAATTGTAATTGCCAAATCCGACGAATATTTGTCAAGAAAAAGAGAGTGGATTGAACCATTTAATCACAACTATCTGCGGCTGACTAGGATTCTCACAAGTTTGACAAATTTGGGATTGAAGAATTATGCTTTGGCTCTTTTCAGGTGTTTGGATGAGATCTATAATGAAAATAAAGAAAGTATTGGTTTAAAAACTTATACATATTGGAAAAATGCTGTAAATAGTTAAATCGGGACAAGCCAATCAGCGGGACAGTAACCGAACGCTACGAACACAATAAATAATGGATAAAGCAATTACAGAAAATCCCTCTCAGTCGGGCAGAGAAATTTATCAAAGGATTTCCAACAACATTCAAAAAGTGGTGAAAGGGCAATCAGCAGCAATCAGGAAATTGCTGTCAGCCTTTGTGAGTGGCGGGCACGTCCTCCTAGAAGATTATCCCGGTACAGGTAAAACTACCCTCGCTAAAGCCCTAGCCTTATCTGTAGATGTCAGCTTTAAACGCATTCAATTTACACCTGACCTTTTGCCATCCGATATCTTGGGCATATCCATGCTCGACCCCAATCAACGCACGTTCCATTTCCACGAAGGCCCAATTTTTGCTAATATTATCTTGGCTGACGAAATCAATCGGTCATCACCGCGAACCCAATCCGCCCTCCTAGAAGCAATGGCAGAATTTCAAGTCAGCATTGACGGAAATTTGCACAAACTTAAAGACCCATTTTTTGTCATTGCTACTCAAAATCCAGTAGAATCTCGTGGCACTTATCCACTTCCTGAAGCCCAAATGGATCGCTTTGCAGTTCAATTTAGTCTAGGATACATCTCGCCAGAAGACGAAGTTAACCTGCTCGGAGACCAAATCCATCAACATCCTATTGATACACTTCAAACCTGCGTTAATTTAGAGGATTTAATTAGCTTAAAACAGCAGGTAAAGCAAATTAGAATTAGTGAAGAATTGAAACGTTACCTCGTAGATATCGTGAATGCAACTCGCTCAGCCGAAGGCGTACAATTAGGGGCGAGTCCCAGAGCTTCCATAGCTTTAATGAAAGTTGCTCAAGCATTAGCTTTCTTCGATGGCTATGAGTTTGTTACGCCAGAACATATTCAAGAACAGGCGGTATCAGTCATCGCTCATCGCCTAGTAATGGAACCTCAAGCGCGTTTTTCAGGTAGAATGGCCCCAGGTGTTGTTGAAGAAATTATCAAATCTATTCCTGTACCCGCCTAAAAAATGAAACGTGTTTTTTACGCTATTTTTCGCTTCGGTGCGCGTGTAAATCGATCGCGAAAGAAGCGATTGACCAACAATGGGTTAGCAGTGCTTAGCTGCACGCTTTTAGCGGGGGTTTTAGGATTAGATACTAATCAGACCCTGACCTATCAAATCTTTACTTTCCTGTTATCAATTATAGGAATAGCCATAATTTTCAGTAAATTTTTTCGCTTCCGCTTCAACGCAGTACGATTCTTGCCAAAGTTTGCAACTGTTGGAGTTACTTTAAAATACCGTATTCTCATTCATAACAAAACTAGCCAGAGTCAAAACAACCTGAAATTGGGGGAAAATTTTGCCGACACCTGCCCAAGTTTTCAAGAATTTACAGAAACACCTGAACCAGGTGAAGAACAGCGCACTTCAGTGGATAAATACTTCGGCTATTATCGTTGGCTGTGGCTAATTTCTAGAAAACAATGCGCCACAGCTAAAGCCATAGAATTGCCTCCTCTCCTACCCAATAGCAAAACAGAAGTGGTATGTGAAATTACGCCGTCCTACAGAGGTGTTATCCGCCTGACAGGTCTAACAGTTACTAGGTCAGATCCTTTTGGGATTTGGAATGCTTGTAAAACAATTTCCTTGCCCCAATCTATCTTAATTTTACCCAAACTCTATCATTTACCACCAATTCAGCTTCCTGGCTCAAGAAGATATCAATCAGGTGGCGTAACATTAGCTTCATCCGTAGGAGATTCCGAGGAATTTAGGTCTCTGCGGGATTATCGACCGGGAGATTCGCTACGCCAAATTCACTGGAAAAGCTGGGCAAAAGCAGGTAAGCCAATTGTCAAAGAAGAACAGGATGAATTTTTTGTGAGGCACGCCTTAATTTTGGATACATTTCACAGTGTAAAATATAGTGAAATTTTAGAAGAGGCAATCTCAATTGCTGCTTCATTATCCTATGAAGTTCAGACTCAAGAATCCTTATTGGATTTGATGTTCGTCGTTCAAGAAGCTTATTGTTTTACCTTTGGCAGAGGGCTGAACTCTACTGAAAAAATGCTAGAAATTCTCGCCTCGGTTGGTGCCTGTCAGGATAAAGGTTTTGACTCGCTTACCTCAGTTTTGATGGAAAAAATCTCTCTGCTAAGTGGTTGTATTTGTATATTTTTGTGTTGGGACGAACCTAGAAAAACATTAGTAAATTATCTGAGAAGTCGCGGTATCCATACATTGGTTTTAATTTTAACAGAGCGAGAAGCTCAATTAGATAGCTTAAATTTAGAGTTGATTAAAGATGACTTAACAAGCTGCCATATTTTAAAGCTAGGTCAAATACAAGAGGAGTTAATGAAATTATGAAAATGCCAGTGTTTCTTTTGGGTGCTAGTGTAATTTTTTGGGGCTGGCAGACGGAACTATGGTTTTTTGCTTTGCCAATTGCTCTGATTTTAGAGGCAGCTAACTGGTTGCCTTATCGGTGGGATTTTTCAGCTAGTGATTTTAGGCGCATTGCTAATTTCTGCCTGATTTTTTTGTGCTGTTTGCTGGTTTATCTCCTGGTCACCAACCGCTCTATTTACTTGATATATAATTTGTTGCAGTGGCTTCCTGGTGTATTCTTTCCACTGGTAGCTGCTCAGGTATATTCTGTCAAGGAAAGTCTGGATCTACGCCTAATGTTTTTGTGGCTAAACAAAGCCACAAAAAAAGCACCACTTAACCCCTTGATGGTGAATCTAAATTCTCCATATTTTATCTGTTGTCTGCTATCCGCTAGTGCGGCGAACAGTAGAGATATCTCTTTTTATGCTGGGATATTTGCCTTAACCGCTATTGCTTTGTGGTCTGTGAGAACGAAAAATTTTTCATTTATTCTCTGGCTTAGTCTGATGTTAATTGCGGGCAGTATAGGATTTATAGGACAGATGGGTCTGCACCAACTTCACCTAGCAGTAGAACAGCAAGCAATCTCATGGCTTAGTCAGGGGAACTCTCAAGAAACAGATTTTTTGAAAAAACAAACGAACATCGGGTCAGTGGGATCATTAAAACAGTCAAATGAAATTATTTTTAGAGTTGCTCCTGAAGCTAAACAGACTCCTCCCCGACTCCTAAGAGAAGCAACTTATAATCGCTACAACTCTTCACTTTGGCTGGCCTTAAATCCTAACTTTGTTCCCGTACAACCAAAGATTAATGGCACAACTTGGGATGTAGGGGACCCACTACCCAATCCATCAACGATTACTATTTCGGCTACACTCCCAGGCAACCAAGGTTTATTAAAGCTGCCAGATGGAACTTTTCAAATTGACGCATTGCCTGTCAGTCAGATGGAAAAAAATAAATATGGCACAATAAAAGTGGTGGGAAAAGTTGATATGCTGGCTTATCGAAGCTACTTTAATAATAATTTTTCTGTAGATAGCCCGCCTACAGAAGACGACCTGGAAATACCAAAATCCGAAATAGCTGCACTGAATAAAATCCTCAGTCAAATGGATACTCAAGGAAAGTCACCACCAGAAATTTTAGATAAAATAGAGTGGTTTTTCCTAAAAAATTTCGTTTATTCACTGAAGCTTAGGGGCAAAGATAATGATGCTACGCCTCTATCAACCTTTTTACTGGACACTCGCTCTGGACATTGTGAATATTTTGCTACCGCTGCCACACTTCTTCTGAGAAAACTGGGTATTCCAGCCCGTTATGCTGTTGGATATTCTGTTCACGAATTTAGTTCTTTGGAGAACCAATATATTGTAAGAAGTCGCCATGCTCATGCTTGGACTTTGGCTTATATCGCGGGAAAATGGCAAGCTTTTGATCCTACGCCTTCTGATTGGGAAAGCATGGAAGATGCTGCTGCTCCCCGATGGGCATTTATCTCTGATTTATGGTCGCTATTGAGTTACAAAATTGTGCTGGGGTTGCGATATTTATCAGGTAGCAATGGATTGAAGTATGGGGGAGTCATCCTGCTGGCCTTACTATTTTTTTGGAGGGGGAATCCTAATTTTAAGAAAACTGTACGCCTGTTATCTAACAAACAAAGATGGCTAAAAGCTATTTCTAACAAAGATTCGGTGAGTCCGAAATCGGAATTTTATTTAATCGAACAGGCGTTAAATGAGTCGGGATTGATTCGCTCTCCTGCCGAGTCTTTAAAAAATTGGATCGAGAGGTTAAAAAAAGAAAAACCGGAATTATATTGTCTCGAAGAGTTAGCATTGTTGATTGAGATTCATTATTGCGATCGCTTCGATCCAAAAGGAATTCAAGACGCACAAAAAGCTGAATTTAAATTGGCAATTCAATCCTGGATCGAGCAATATCGCAGGCAGGCGATCGCCTCAAACTCTCAGGTTAATAAAGGCGGTAAGTCTACTATAGCTTTTCTCAGGTAGGTGAGGTACAGATTGAGATTTTAAATTGGGGGATTGAGGACTTTTTAATTGATTCGTAAATTCCCCAATTATTCAATTATTCAATCTAAACTTGTACCTCCCTTAACTGAGAACCGCTATATATACCTTTTCTAAATCACTTGTACAAGACCGTCTGTTATGAGACAAGTCACAATTGCTTTATGCCTACTTAAGAGAACAGCCTTATCAGGGTACTTATACAATTAATCTATCCTCCGACCAAGGCATTGGTCGAACAGCAAGAGTGGAAACTAGCTCATAATCCACTTGTGTGTACGCGGTAGGCTTAAAAAGGGGGACGGAAGAGAAGATTCTTGTCCCCCCGCAACGATTCGGGGATCGCTGGGGCGATCGCGTCTTAATCGCTAGACAAAAGACTCGCACTACATTTGAGGTTAAGTTGACACCAATGAGCATTGTCATGTCCCTACCCGCTGAGCAGATTTTTACTGGTTTTACTTGTGACTAGGCGCTTAGCGAAAGTAACGCTTCTGGGGCCAGTCAGAGCGTCCATTTTCTCAACCAAGGCTCGGACTCTGGATCTGGGTTCCCAGGCTTTACACCTCGGAACCCGTTAATTACAGGAAAAATCAAGCCACGGCAGTGCCGTTTCCCTATCTGCCGCCTCGTCGAAAAAAAATTTTAAATCCTTTGAACCTTTTTTGCGATCGTCCTGTCTAAACACTTCAGATAACGAACTGGTGGGGGAGACTTCACAGGTGTTAGGTGTGCCAGCCAATGTTTTAATCGATGACTGTTCCGACTCGGACTTAGTTGCTCAATGTTTAAAGGGCGATCGTACTTGCTTTCGCTACCTTTACCAACGCTACCAACACAAAGTCAGGTCAACCCTTTACCAACTCTGCGGCCCGTCACTTCTTGACGATTTAGCACAAGAAGTATTTCTGCGAGTGTGGAAAGGATTGCCCAAACTCAAGCACCAGGAAAACTTTTCTACTTGGCTTTATCGAATCACTTGGAATGTGGCTTCCGACCAAAGACAAGCATTTGCTAAACAGCATTCTTTTGACTCCCAACTTAAAAATCAAGAAGTAATGGATGGGATTATTATCAAAGATAACACATCCGACTTGATGCAGTTGCACTATCAAGATTTAGTGCAGCGGGGACTGGATCAATTGAGCTTTGAACACCGCAGCGTTTTGGTGCTGCACGACCTAGAAGACATCCCGCAAAAAGAAGTAGCCCTAATTTTGGGACTGCCGGCGGGTACTGTCAAATCTCGCGTGTTTTATGCCCGAAATTCTCTGCGGCAATTTTTGCAAAAAGAAGGTGTCAGCGAGCTATGAATAACCCAAGCAGCGACCAAGAGTTAGTAAATTTCTTGAAGCAACATCGCCCAAGTCTTCCTGAAGCTGCACCAGATTTAGAGCTAAAAATTTTAGCAGCAATAGAAAATAATCAGGCGAGCCTTGTTAATGAGACCCACCGGGAAAAAACGCGAGTAACTGCGTCACCTAAGTCTAATGACAGGTTAAAAATATCATCTGTTTCTAAGTGGGCTGTGTCGTCTGCGATTGCTGCTGGTCTGCTAGTTCTTTGGTCGGGCTACCGTCCGTTTGAGACTGCACAATTGCCCGATAAGGAAACAGCTCAATTAGAAGCATTTTTAGTCACTAACTGGGAGGGTGTACTGCATGATTCTAGCGAAAAAAATATGACCGATCGCTCGCAAACAGACTGGTTGACTTTCAGCCAGAGTGCTGACAGCGAAACGCAAACAAATAACTAATCTCAAAGAGGTAATTTTCATGTCAATTCGTCGTATATCTGCCCTAGCCGTTTTAATGCTGACTCTCGGTAGCACAGCCGCAGCAATAGCAGTTCCCAATCCCCTAGAACCGGAAACAATTGCACAAAACCAGCGTCCCAATCGACCCGCTGGCAGGGAAGGTGGGATGTTCGAGAAACTTAATTTAAGCGCCGAGCAAAAGCAGCAAATGCAGGCAGTTCGCGATCGCTACAAAGACCAAGTTTCCCAGCGGATGCAAGCAGTTCGCCAAGCCAGACAAGAATTGGAAACGATGATGTCCGGCACGGCAAATGCTAGCGAAATGCGCGAAAAACACCGTCAAATAATCGGATTGAGGCAGCAGTTGGAAGAGGTGCAATTTGAAAGTACACTCGCAATGCGAGAATTGCTCACAGCCGAACAGCGCAGCCAATTAGCTCAAATGATACAGCAGCGCCGACAAACTGCTAAAAACAGGATGCAAAACGGTCAAAAACCGCAGTAAGTGACGAGTAGTTTTGAGTGAATCGCAGAGTGCCCAGTACGCACTCTGCGATTCATTGTAAGCAGGTAGAAATCCATAAAAGCAGGCATCGATAAACGAAGCTTTTCTGTAATCAATGCGATTGCTTTATCTCTTCGATAAAGCAGTCTAAAAGCGAAGCAAGTTTCAAGTTTAGGAGTGCTTGAGTTTGTTATAAACACTCTAAAAGCACAGAAGTCAACTCGCTACGAATCCTTGAACTATTCGGAATATCCGTATATATTTTATTTGATGGAGTATCTTAAGTTTTTTAGTTAATAAGTCATATTACGTTAAAATAATTAGTTGGGAAGTCTCATAATTTTTTCTGGATGAATCTACAGAACGAGTATAATTACATTTATTTACACGGATTTGCTTCAAGTCCCGATTCCCTTAAGGCAAAATATTTCCGAGACCGCTTTTCCGATCTAGGGATTGACCTAAAAACTCCCGATCTCAATCAAAACGATTTTTCGGGGCTCACTCTCACCCGCCAATTAAACCAAATAGAAACAGACTTTTTGCCAACCGAAGCCTCTCAATCTCCCACAGAAAAAGTAAAAAATATCGGGGGAATCACCATCATTGGGTCGAGTTTTGGGGGACTGACAGCGGCTTGGTTGGCCCAGCGACAATTGTCAGTAAAGCAAATAGTTTTGTTAGCACCGGCTTTTGACTTTATCTCCCACTGGCTGCCGCTGTTGGGACAGCAACAGTTAGAAAAGTGGCAGTCGGAGAAATATCTGCCCGTTTATCACTACGGCGAACAGCGTTATCTGCCACTGAATTATCAGTTTTTGGCAGATATGGCTCAATACCCTGAACAAAAATTAATGCGTTCCGTCCCTACGTTAATTCTTCACGGCAAGCATGATACAATAATACCGATTCAAGCTAGCAGAGATTTTGCCGCTAACCGTCCCTGGGTGCAATTAATCGAATTAGAAGACGATCATTCTTTGGGAAACGTCCTAGCCGAAATTTGGGAAGCGATTCAAAAGTTTTGCCAATTCAAAAATTAAAATTTGACCAACTTGCAAGTCTTAACAATCAAATGACTCAACAAGATCGATCGACTCGCACCTTAGCCGTTGACATTGGCGGAAGTGGCATCAAAGTTATGGTTTTGGATCATGAAGGCCAACCCCAAACGGAACGCAGCCGTTTAGAAACGCCTCAACCACCGAAACCGGAACCCGTACTAGAGGCGATCGCCTCTTTAGCCAGCGGACAAGGGGAATTTGACCGAGTATCCGTCGGTTTCCCAGGCGTCGTGCGTCTAGGCGTCATCAAAACCGCAGTGAATTTAGATCCGTCTTGGATAGAGTTTGACCTAGAAACTACCCTCAAAGATCGCTTGGGAAAACCTGTGCGAGTGGCTAACGATGCCGATATTCAAGGATTGGGAGCAATTGCCGGGACGGGGGTAGAATTAGTAATTACCCTTGGCACCGGTTTCGGTTCTGCCTTATTTGTCGATGGTATCTTGGTGCCAAATCTAGAATTAGGACATCACCCGTTTCGCAAAGGGGAAACTTACGAACAGCAATTAGGACGAGCGGCATTAGATGCAGTCGGTTCCAAAAGATGGAATCGCCGTCTGGAAAAAGCGCTCACCTCTCTGCAACATCTCTTTAACTGCGATCGCATTTACATCGGCGGTGGCAATACTAAAAAGATTGTTTTTGAGTTACCGCCGCAGGTGAAAATAGTACCGAATGTCAGCGGTTTATTGGGCGGGATTGCTTTGTGGCGCGATTGAATCAAGTGTGTGGCAAAAATGCCCATAAATATCAAATCAAAGAAACCGAGTTTTTGGCCCGGATTAAAGGCAATAATCCAGTTTTTTCCTAAAAAACCCGGTTTCTCAATCGAGGACAGTTGATGTTGTTTTTGGCTGGTGCGATATCCGTTTTAAAAAATTATTCGCCCATCGGATCGCGGTAGCGTTTGGGTTCATCCTTGCGAAACAGATTCGCCAAACCGAGGATTCCCAACAAACCCAAAGCGCCCCAATGATTGTTGTCTTCCTTGCTTTCTTGAAGGGGAGTTCTGTCTAGAACAACTCCATTAGAATCACTATTGTTCTGTGCCGGAGCTGACTGCGTTTGAGCTGAGGCAGGCATCGCTGAAGGGAGAACAGCCAAACTCAAAGCTATGAGGGTAGCGGCGGCATTTTTAGATATATCGGACGGATTGACTTTCATACTCGGTTTCCAAATATCAGCAGTTACTTTATCAGAATAATCAATTGGCCGCAGCAGACGCATCAATCGAGCGACAGAAACTAAATCCCCTCTCTCCTCTTGCTTTCGATAGAGAAAAGGCTATATCCTAAGTTTAGACGCCTTTGATACAGCATAAGTAAGTCGGCATTAGGCAAAAATTTCAGCAGCGAGGTAAAAAACAAAAATTTTTGCATTCGTAATTTTTCTTGACTTGTGCCTTCTGCCTTGCCTTGTAAGCTGACAATCTAAATCAAAAGTTTAAAATCATACCATGCTTCCATTTATCCGAAAAGACTTAGCCGAACTTACCGCATACACTCCCCATCCGGGGGGCGCGTCAGGAGAATCAGCGCACTCGGAAAGTGTACTCGATCGCCTCGATACTAACGAATGCCCCTACGACTTGCCAGAGGAATTAAAAAAAAAGCTAGCTTGGATTTACCAGCAGTTAATTGAGACAAATCGCTATCCCGACGGAGGCCACGCAGCCCTCAAAGAGGATCTCGCCGAATATGTCAATGAATCCCTAAATGTCCCCGCCCTTAACAAGGCGGGGCTAGGGGGGGTTACACTGCCCACAACCGCCATTACAGCCGACAATATTTCTGTGGGCAACGGTTCCGACGAACTAATTAGATCCATCTTAATAGCTACTTGTTTAGGCGGTACCGGCTCTATTTTCGTTGCGAATCCTACCTTTTCGATGTATGGAATAATCGCCCAAACCCTCGGCATTCCCGTTGTGAGTGTTCAGCGAAAAGAGGAGAATTTTGAAATCGATATCGAGGCGGCTAAAAAGGCGATCGCCCAAAATCAACATCCCCCCGTGCGCGCCGTCTTTGTCGTTCATCCCAATTCTCCCACAGCCAATGCTTTGACACCAGATGAAATAGAATGGTTGTCAAATTTACCTGAAGAGATATTAGTAGTAATTGACGAAGCCTATTTTGAATTCAGCCAAAATACTTTAGCAGACCAATTGCACCATCACCCGAATTGGATAATTTTACGCACATTTTCCAAAGCATTTCGATTAGCGTCAATGAGAGTCGGATATGCGATCGCCCATCCCGAACTCACAGCCACCTTAGAAAAAATCCGTCTCCCCTACAACCTTCCCAGTTTCTCGCAAACTGCCGCCGAGTTAGCCTTAGCGCAGCGGCAGTTATTGCTGGCAACCATTCCCGAAACTCTATCAGAAAGAGCAAAATTAATTGCAGCGCTAACTCAGCATCAAAAATTGCAAGTTTGGCAGAGTGCGGCTAACTTCGTTTACCTGCGGGTGAAAGCCGGCGAGGGCGAATCTGCCGAACAGGAACACAAACAAATCATGCAGCAGCTAAAAGAGGGTGGTACTTTAATTAGGCATACTGGAGGAGGTTTGCGAATTACGGTGGGCAGTCCGGAGGAAAATCAGCGAACAGTCGATCGAATCGCAGCGATTTTAGATTAAAATTAATATCCACCGTTGCTCAATACAATGCTAATAATGAACTCTGTAGAACTATTCAGCGGAGCAGGAGGCTTAGCAATAGGCGTATCAAAAGCAGGCTTTTGTCACAAAGCAGTTATCGAGCTGGACAAAAATGCCTGCGAGACAATTCGAGAAAATCAGCGGCGGGGTGTAAAAGCGATTTCAAACTGGTCTGTTATTGAGACAGATATCGCTAAATTCGATTTTACATCCTTAGAACTCAAAGAGGGCGTAGACCTCCTAACTGGAGGGCCGCCGTGTCAGCCTTTTTCTGTAGGAGGAAAACACTGCGGGAGTGAGGACGATCGAAATATGTTTCCGCACTTTTTTCGGGCCGTGCGAGAACTCAAACCCAAGGCATTTGTTATCGAAAATGTTAAAGGTTTATTGCGTTCCTCCTTCACTAAATATTTTGAGTATATTGTCCTACAACTCACTTATCCCGAAGTTGTACAAAGACTGGAGGAGGATTGGCCCCATCACCTGTCCCGGTTAGAACAGCATCATACCGCCGGTCGCGGTGACGGACTATCATACCGTGTAGTGTTTCGCTTACTCAACGCGGCAGACTACGGCATTCCCCAAAAGCGCGAAAGGGTTTTTATTGTAGGTTTTCGATCGGATTTAGGATTAGAGTGGTCTTTTCCTGAACCGACTTGTTCTCAGGAAGCCTTGCATTGGGAGCAATGGGTGACTGGCAATTATTGGGAGCGCAATCAAATATCTAAAAGTGATCGTCCAGACATACCTAGCAAGCTTTCCTCGCGCATATTCAATCTTCAGTTCAACTTGTTTCCACCTCAAAAACAGCCTTGGCGCACTGTGCGGGATGCCATTTCGGACTTACCACAAGAAGGCAATAATGAAAGCCAAAACAGCGTACTAAATCACATTTTTATACCAGGAGCCAGAAAGTATCCAGGCCATACGGGCAGCTTGTTAGATGAACCAGCTAAAACTTTAAAAGCAGGAGTTCACGGGGTACCTGGAGGAGAAAATATGTTAGTTGATCCCACAGGACAGGTGCGTTACTTTACGCTTCGCGAAGCTGCTAGACTGCAAACTTTCCCTGACGAATACTTTTTTCCTCACAGTTGGACAGAAACTATGAAGCAGTTGGGGAATGCTGTACCAGTCGCTTTGGCAGAAGTTATTGCCTCTAGCATTAGATCGCGGCTGGAGACAGTTACAACAGCGAGAGTGTAGTCAATGAATTTGAGATTTTAGATTTGAGAATTTACTCCATGCTCGAAGTATTTAGAGTCCCGCCAGATTTACAAGAAAACTTAATTGCTTTCTGTGGCAGGCAAAATTGTTATAATCTTCAGGAACTGGATCGTTTCAGGGAGGATTTGATCCAATATTGCGGAGCATATTTGCTTTACTACCAGGGCGACTTCTCAATGTATAACCTTATTAAACAGGCAAACTTGAGTAAGTGCTGTCTGCCAATCTATGTAGGTAAAGCAGCTCCGGGCGGTCGTCGGACGGGGCGTACAACTATTGGCAACACTCTTTACGGACGCTTGTCAGAGCATAGAAAATCTATCGAAGCTGTAGACAATCTAAAAATAGAGGATTTTGCCTTCAAAGTCGCGCCGATGGAAATCGATTTAGTTTCATGGGGAGAAGCAGTGTTGATCCGTCACTTCAGCCCTGTTTGGAATAGAGAAATATCGGGATTCGGGATACATGACCCTGGCAGTGGGCGAGCAGGGCAAAAACGTTCTGTATGGGATAGATTGCACCTGGGTCGCACTTTTGCCACCAAGCTTCCTGTAGGGAATACTCCGCTCGATATTGATGCTTTGTCGGTTAGTATAACACAGCATTGTCAGCGGATGATAGAAGAGTTAGGGTGTCCTTAATTTGGCATCTGATTCGATAGTTTGCAGCCACAAGCTAGAATTAGGAAATAGATAAAATATTTTCATACTCGATCGTTTCCTTGCCGTGCCGCCCGAATGGTTTGGGGAAATACGCCTACTAAAAGTGCCAAAGCTTCATCGGGAATTTGTGCCACCGTTTCCGAATCCAAATATTGTTCAAACTGAGTTAAAACCATTTGTGCGCGTTCCAAAGCAGCAGGCTTTGCCGTTAACTGTTCCATTAACCGCACCCACTGCCGTCGAATTCCAAAAGCTTTCTGTATTTCTTCGGGAGATTGAGGGCAAACCAAACAAAAATCGCCCACGGGAATCGCCTGCTGAGAGTCAACCTCAAAAGCGCCCCCAACGGCAGCCCCAGGCCCGGCAAACTCCGCGTGGAAACGTTTAATCAAAATTAGGCCGTTCCGGCGACGGCTATCTACCATCAACAGCTTACCGCTGTTGATTTCTGCGAGAATGTCAGAGGAGTGGGGGTGTTCTGTCAAATCTGTGCCAAGGTTTCGATGTCGCAAGTCCGGGCCAGCAGAAAGGCCGGCGCGGACAATATAATTAGAGGTAAGATTAGAGCTGGATGAAGTATCAATTTTTTTCTCATCCCGCTGCGGATCGAGATTATTCATTTAAAGTTATAAATTAATACTGTCACAAGGTGGTAGTTTGAGCGCGATCGAATATCAAATGCAGGTAGAACAAGCAGTAGACACGCTGAAAGCGGATCTCCCGACGCTGTTTGAGAAAGACATCTCCTACGACATCTACACAAAAGATGTTTATTTTCAAGACCCTGTTAACAAATTTAAAGGAAAAATCAACTATCGCATTATCTTTTGGACTCTGCGATTTCACGGGCAGCTATTCTTTAACGAGATTTACTTCGACCTGCACGACGTAGGTCAGACAGCCCATGATACTATTGTGGCAAATTGGACTGTTCGCGGGACACTGCGGGTTCCCTGGAAAGCTCGGATTTTTTTTAACGGCTACTCTACTTATAAATTGGATAAAGACGGCTTAATTTACGAACATATTGACACCTGGGACAGAGAGCCCGGAGAGATTTTAAAGCAGTTTTTCCGCAAGGGGGAGGAGGCGATCCCAGGATAAGCCAAAAAGGTCGATCGCGCCGAGCCATCAGGGGCGGCAACCCAAATAACTTATAATGAGGAAAATAATCATCATCCCTCCGATTCATTTTCTGCTATTTGTAAATTGCTAAAATGATCGTCGCTCCAGATTTATTTTCTGCTATTTGCACTCCTGAAAAACATCATGCCAGATATTGTCGAGACTGCCACCAATGCCGGCTCTTTCAAAACCCTCGTGACTGTTATTGAAGCGGCTGGTTTGTTAGATTTATTGCAAAGTCCGGGCCCCTACACCGTCTTAGCACCAACTGACGAGGCATTTGCCAAAATTCCTACGAACACTATTACGTCTTGGCTGGAAGACATACCCAAGCTCAAGAAAATTCTGACTTATCACATTCTGTTTGGCGAGGTACTAACTGAGAATTTGCTTGAGTTAAGTTCTGCTGAAACAGTGGAAGGTTCTGTGGTGGGAATTGATACTTCTGACGGCATTAAAGTGAATGATGCTAAAGTTCTCACTTCAGATATTCTTGCCGACAATGGCGTCATTCATATCATTGAGTCGGTGCTACTACCAGCAATGGTTGCAGGAGAATAAAAGTTGTGTTTTCGCTGATAAATTTCGGGTGCGCTAGGCGCACCTGATGCCTCTAATAAATTCTAATAAATTTAGAATAGGCGGGGCAAATCACCGATAAATGTAGGCGCGCACCTTACACCGATAAATGTCGGGCGCGCACCTTACTGCTATAAATGTAGGCCTACGGGGAGCAGATTACCCTACATTTTAAACTAATTATCCGAACCTAAAATCAAGCCAGAGCGTGCCGGCAGCATCAATTCTAACTGCCGAGTTTCCCCGTCACCTTTCCAAACAAACTCGCCTTTTCCATACAGCAATTTATCGTGAGGAGATTTCAAATTAGCTGGTTCAAAGCTAATATTAGCTGCTTCGGTCGCGACATTGACAGCAACAACTATTTCCTCATCCCCCAAAATTCGGGCAAAAACGTAAACCGGTCCCTCAGCAAAAAGAATTTGGTACGATCCAGTACGGAGGGCAGCGTATTTGTGCCGCAAAGCTATCAACTGCTTGTGATAATCTAAAACCTCAAGTTCCCAGTCAGCTTCTAAGGGAAAACCGCGACGAGAATCGGGATCGAGAGCACCGGGCAAACCAACTTCATCGCCGTAGTAAATGCTAGGAGCTCCAGGAAAAGTTAACAGCAGCAAATTAGCGAGTTCGACGCTAGCTTTATCGCCTCCAGCAATTGACAGCAACCTAGCTGTATCGTGACTGGCTAACAAGTTGAGTTGAGTTAGCTGTATTTCCCAAGGATATAATTCCAAAACGTGCTGAATTTTGTCGCCG
This sequence comes from Microcoleus sp. MON1_C5, assembly GCF_036701875.1. NCBI lineage: Bacteria > Bacillati > Cyanobacteriota > Cyanophyceae > Oscillatoriales > Microcoleaceae > Microcoleus > Microcoleus sp. MON1_C5. The sequence continues at coordinate 19,961 of NZ_JAUBRN010000075.1, forward strand.
TACTCTTTAGCCAAAAGTGCCGGATAGGGGTAATAAGAACGACCTTCCAGTTGAGCTAAATCTACCCTGTCGCCCGCTGCAAAAGCAATAGTCGGCGCAGCAAAAAGATAATTCATCACCCCGTCAAACTGAGTACCGTCGAGCCATTCTCTCGCATCTTCCCAAACTTCCCCGACAATGTAAGCTTCGGGATTAATTGCTTTAACTCGTTCTCGAAATTCCTGCCAAAATCCCGGGGTTTTAATTTCAAAAGGAACGTCCAGCCGCCAGCCGTCAATGCCGAATTTAATCCAGTATTCGGCGATTTCCATGATGTATTCTCGCACTTCTGGATTGTCGTGATTGAATACAGGAAGGGCTCGATTCCCGTCCCAACCGGCATAGTTAGCAGGAAAATTGCCGTCGTAGGCAGATAGCGGCCAGCCTTCTATTTTAAACCAATCCAACCAAGGAGAATGGGGGCCGTTTTCGAGGATGTCGTGAAAGAAGAAAAAGCCGCGGCTGGCGTGGTTGAATACGCCGTCGAGGACAACTTTGATGTTGCGATCGTGGGCGGCGTCTAGAAGCTCTTTAAAAGCCGGATTGCCGCCCAACATCGGATCGACTTGATAGTAGTCGTGGGTGTGGTAGCGGTGATTGCTGGCCGACTGAAATATGGGGGTGAAATAAATTGCGTTAATGCCTAAGTCTTGCAAGTAGTCTAGCTGTTCCATCACGCCCCACAAGTCGCCGCCTTTGTAGCCTTGCAAGGTGGGGATTTCGTGCCATTCTTCCCACATGAAGTTTTGCAGGAGGCGTTTGCGGGGCTGTTTGCTTTTGGCGAAGCGATCGGGAAATATTTGGTAGAATACCGCGTGTTTAACCCAGTCAGGCGTTTGAATTTGCATACATTTTTTCTAGCTTTTAGGGGTTAGGCTACAGTAGCAGAGGTTTGTAGGGGATCTAGCTTTTGGTAGAGAATAGACATTTTATCCAATTTTGTCGATCGACAAATTGTAAAATATTACACAAATTTGCAGTCAATCTAAGGTTGAAAACTGACTCTACCTAGAAATTTCTCGTCCCGGCGCGCGACGCTTCCTGACTGCTGTGGAGTCCGAAAAACTCACACAACAGGAACGCCAGCAAAAAGAACGGGATAAAACCCAAGCCAAAAGCGCGCTTTGGGCCCAAACAGAGCGCGCTTTGTGCGTGACACGGCACGATCGACCAGCCTTTGAACAACAACAACAGCGCCATGCTCCAGGATGAAGAAATGGCGAGAACGGGGAATTAACCCAGAAAACTTGTAATTAAAAGCCCAAACCCCGAACCTTATTCTTTTGTTAAACAGCCCTTATTTATTGAGGGGTATTTCAACTCACAACTCAAAACTTTTTCAAATACCCATTATTTCTTGATGAGTATTTTAACTCACAACTCAAAACTCATAATTCCAGTCCCGGACGCACTCCAACTCTCCTAAACTGGGTTTTTTAACTCTTATTGAGGGTTGGAAGAAGTATTTGGATTAAAAAAACCCCCTTTCTGCGTAACCGACTCAACTCATAACTCATAACTCAAAACTTCCTTGCTCCCCCCCCTTGTCAAGAAGCCCTCACCATCCGACACTGTACTTGGAGAGTTAATTGACCCTAGGGAGAAAGTTCCTTGAAAAAAGTCTTAGCCATCATCCTCGGTGGCGGTGTAGGCACCCGCCTTTACCCCCTAACCAAACTGCGAGCCAAACCCGCAGTTCCCCTCGCAGGCAAATATCGCCTCATCGATATTCCTGTCAGCAACTGCATCAACTCGGAAATAGTCAAAATTTACGTCCTCACGCAATTCAACTCGGCATCCCTCAACCGTCACATCTCTCGCACCTACCAGTTTTCCGGCTTCACCGAGGGATTTGTCGAGGTACTCGCCGCCCAGCAAACTCAGGAAAACCCCAACTGGTTTCAAGGGACAGCCGACGCAGTTCGCCAATATCTCTCGCTGCTAGAACAGTGGGACGTTGACGAATACTTGATTCTTTCGGGCGACCACCTCTACCGCATGGACTACCAGAAGTTTGTGCAGAGACACCGCGAAACCAACGCCGATATCACCCTCTCGGTTTTGCCAATGGACGAGAAGCGTGCCTCGGATTTTGGTTTGATGAAAATCGACGGCAACGGTCGCATTGTTTCTTTCAGCGAAAAGCCAAAAGGCGATGCGCTCAAACAAATGCAGGTGGATACTACTAAACTGGGACTGACAGCGCAGCAGGCTCAGGAAAGTCCTTACATTGCTTCGATGGGGATTTACGTCTTCAAAAAAGAAGTTCTGATTAAACTCCTGAAAGAATCTCCAAACCAAACTGATTTTGGTAAAGAGATTATTCCGAATTCGGCAAAAGAACACAACCTTCAAGCTTATTTGTTTGACGATTACTGGGAAGATATCGGAACCATTGAGGCTTTTTACGACGCTAACATGGCTCTGACAAAACAGCCTCAGCCGCCTTTCAGTTTCTACGATGAAAATGCGCCGATTTACACTCGCCCGCGTTTCTTGCCGCCGACAAAGCTTTTAGATACTCACGTGACTGAATCGATTATTGCTGAAGGCTGCATTCTCAAACAGTGCCGGATCGACCATTCTGTGTTGGGAGTTCGATCGCGCATTGAAGCTGGATGTACGATTCAAGACACTCTGGTCATGGGTGCTGACTTCTACGAACCCGACGCCGAACGGCATTCGAGTTTGGACAACGGCGGCGTCGCCCTCGGTATCGGTGCAGATACTACAATTCGCCGCGCGATTGTGGATAAAAATGCCCGCATCGGCCGCAATGTTCAATTAATTAATAAAGACGGAGTGGAAGAAGCCAACCGCGAAAACCAAGGTTTTTACATCCGCAGCGGCATTATCGTAGTCCTGAAAAATGCCACGATTCCTGATGGAACTATCATTTAGTTATTAGTCATTAGTCATTAGTCGTCAGTCATTAGTTTTTTAAGTTAAAATCTGTTACCTCTCAGCCAGTGACTGATGATAAATAAGTAAATTAGTGACAGATCACCAATGACCGATGACTGATGACTGATGACAAAATTCATTCTTTTTTTTGTTGATTATTTATTCCAACCGCTGAGGCGAGGTTGTCGAAATACTTGGCTTTATTCAAAGGCTAGTGCATTATTAATAAGCGACAGTCTCTGTTACTGTCTGCCGTGATACAGATATGTCCGGTCGCCTGCGTCTGGCGAATAGCTTCTGATTCTTGTATTTTCGGTCGTAGCACGACTGACAAATGCGCTGCCCGTTTCTGAGTACAACACAACTCTCGGAACTATCTTTCCAATCGTCGCAGCAGCCGCAAGGCCAACTTAGCAAATAATTCATAATGTTAGCACCCTGGTAGCGTTAAAAGCTTATTGTTCTACTATCCTATCTTAATGTTTTATAAAAGTGTGTGATGTAGCTAACAGACAGGGGGAAAATTATGTTATATTACTTTGACTTAAATCTCTTCAGAGGTTTAAAAATAAAATTCTCTAGCACGGATCTGGCGTGAATAAAAAATATCTAGAAATTTTGTGTAATAACGGCGCAATTTAGGGTATTATATAGTCACAATTCAGAAACCAGATTTGACCGGACTTGCAGATGAAAACCTGTTAAGATTTGGATTGGGTGATAAAGCTCATATCGAGAAGTTCGTAGGCGTAAGCCGGGGCGTAGCCATCGCACCGCGCCCCGAAAAAAAAGAGCAAAAAAAAATCGCTCGTCCGCGCCAGTCAACCCTCCTGGACTCGCGCCCGCAACAGCAGCAGCTTTCCCCGCCTCACCTTAACCGGGCTGCAGCCTCCGGAACCCCCTTTGCCTCATAACTCCCCAAAAGTTTTCGCCGCAGGATTTTTACCGTCTCAAAGCTCACAGGTATAGCAACGGCCTATAGGGTAAGGACGTTCTTAATTAATGAAAGCATTGTTTTTGCTGTCGAATGCCAAAAGCATTTCTAGAGGCGGCTGCTCCGGCTCCCTTCAGCACGAGAGAGCCGAATGCTATAAAATCTTAAACAGCAGGGGAGTGCGGAAATTGCGATCGAACGCCAAGCAACAACCGAACTCGATCGAGTCCAAACCTTTGATAACCTATAATTTGAATGAGATGCCGCAGGCACTTCGGCTCCTGGCATTATACTAATGCGCCATCCTGCGGCTAATTTGGGATTTATTCTTTCTAACAACTAACAACTAACAAATAACAACTAATAAAGAGGGGATTGCTTAATGGCTGCAACAGATTTTAAAGACTATTACGCTATTTTGGGACTCAACAAAACTGCCACTTCTGACGAAATTAAAAAAACTTTCCGCAAACTAGCCCGCAAATATCACCCGGACATGAACCCCGGCAACAAAGAAGCGGAAGCTCGTTTTAAAGAAGTAAACGAAGCTTACGAAGTGCTCTCAGACCCTGAAAAACGCAAAAAATACGACCAATACGGTCAATACTGGAAGCAAGCTGCCACAACTCCAGGCGGATGGCCCGGCGGGGGCACTACGAATGTAGACTTTGGCGGGGTTGACTTCAGCGAGTACGGCAGTTTTGACGAATTTATCAATGCCTTGCTAGGCCGTGCAGGTAGTAATCCGGGTAGTGGCCGCAACGCCAAGTGGAATTACAGTAACTACCGCACCAGCAGCGGCGGGCCCGCAGGTTTTGGCGGATTTGAAGATTTCGCGGGGTACGAAAACCGCAGCGCAGGAACCTCTCTCGACACCGAGGTCGCCATTTCCCTGACTCTGGGGGAAGCATTTCGGGGAACTTCTAAGCGAGTCGCCACGGGCGAAGTTTCGATTCCAGCAGGAGTGAAAACCGGCAGCAAAATTAGGATAAAAGGCAAAGGTCAAGTTGACCCGTACACGAAGCAGCAGGGAGATTTGTACCTAAAATTAGAAGTTTTGCCTCATGCTTTCTTCCAGTTTGAGGGAGAAAATTTGGTCTGCGAAGTACCGATAACTCCAGACGAAGCGGTGTTGGGAGCTTCAATTGAAGTGCCGGTGCCTGAAGGTACGATCACTGTGAAAGTTCCAGCCGGGATTCGTTCGGGTCAGTCTTTGCGGTTGCGGGGCAAAGGATGGCCGAAACCCAAGAAAAACGAGCGGACTGATTTGTTGGTAAAAATTGCGATCGTGCCGCCGAAAGAACTTACCTCTCTCGAACGCGAGTCCTACGAGAAAATCCAAGCAAATCGTACTTTTAATCCTCGCAGTAATCTCAATCAGATGATGCTTTGAAAAAGCCTGCATTTCTCGGACGCAAATAAGATTCTTTCTTCAGTATTTCCTCGGGACACAGCATTGTTGTGTCCCTACTGTATGCAAGCGCGATCTCATTTGAAAAAAACCCTGTTAATAAATCAACTTTTCTTCGCCCGTAATTGGCAGTTTCCAACCTTCTCAAGACTCTTCACTAGCTCTTAGCTGAGTAGGTTGACTACCTTGTTTGAGGTTGATGGTAATTTTTTTAGCTCCTTTGTTCTCCAGATCTCGGATGTAGCCGGTCGATCTGTCAGAAGCTTCCTCTCTGCTGTCATAGGGCCCAAAGCAGTAGGTACGCTTTGGCGAATCTGTATCAACTTCTACCCACCATTCGTCGCGTCGAGTGCTGCTAGCAGGTTGAGCTAGCATCCAAACAGCCGTGAAAAACATACCCAACATAGAGATTTCAAACATATTTACCTCTGGGAATACTTAAGTAGTTTTTAGTATTCTCAATTTATCAAGGCAACGCGATCGCTCGGCTCGTCCTCAGTGCTGATTTAGCCCCGATTATTTTTGGTCGTTAATGCTGGCTAAAATCTGCATTTTGGTGGAGAAGATGCCACCTTTTAAGCCAGCACTACAAATACAAAGTCCGCAGAGTAAGGACTAAGACAAGATCGTGCTTAATATTATTGTTGAGGCTTGAGGTAATTGAAAACTCAAACAAAACTGAGGCACTCTTGACGCTCAGAAACCGGGTTATTTAACATATACCCCTCGTGATAGACGGAGTATTTTAGTCAAAAAACCCGGTTTCTGGCGTCTGCACTATCAAAATTCTTAAGCCGCGATACCCTCTGAAAATTCACTATCGCAAATCGTGAGTTCCGAAGGCTGACACCGTTTGATGCGGATGCTAACTCTTTTGGCTCCCTCGCTTTCGAGGTCTTCGACGTAGCCCGGAATATTGCTGGAGGCTTCTTTGTCGGTGTCGAAGGGGCCAAAATAGTAGGTACAGTGAGGCAAATCTGTGACAATTTCTACCCACCATTTCTCGGACCTGCGGGTGCTTGGTCCAGCAAACACGGACAAGACTGCGATGTAGATACAAAATAAATAAAATCCGAACATTTTTCCTCTTTTGGGGTTATTTATTTTCTATAGGACTTACGCCCCCGCGACTCTCATCAACCGGGTTGTTCCAATCCTGGCGATCGCCCTTTACCAGAGAAGTTAGTCCTTCAAACCCGGTTTCTGGGTTGAGGACGCTCTAACTTTATCAAGGTAATTTATGCGATCGCATCAACCTGAGTGCTGATTTTGAGCCGAGAATAGAATCCCAGTGAATCAACTATTTTTCATTTAAATTTAAGCTTGAGGGTGCGCTAGGAGTGGTCACCCCACAACAGTTTAAGTACGCAGTAGTTGATTAATTAAATGCGCGACAACTTTGTTCTGTAAATACGCCGGAAATAGAATTTCTTGGCTAGATGAGTTATGAAATCTATAGCAACCGCCAAGGCGGTTAGGGCGTAAACTGAGAATAGTCTCTTTTGTTGCGGAGCGATCGCACCCAAAATGC
>NZ_JAUBRN010000076.1:0-26626 GCF_036701875.1 Microcoleus sp. MON1_C5
AGTCGTTTCAGCAGCGGCGACACATTCCAAAAAAGAAGCCCCCGGAGATTCCCGGAGGCTTCTTTTTTATTCGAGCTAATGTCTGTTTGTTTCAATCAAATCACCGATAACACAGTCCGGCTCGGTTCATCTGTGACAAGGTAGCGCTCGGTTAGCTTGCCGATGTTCAGTGGGCGATGTTCAGTGGTTTAGCTCTTGCAGAATTCGATTAAAGCTTCACACTCAATTCTTGACCGAAACCAGTTCATCGGCTTGATGGTGAATTTTTCCTCATTGCAGGACGAAGAGATGAAACCTTCATCCTCAAAACAGCCACCTACTTCGTACAGGCTTGTTAATTCGCTTAGCAATTCTTGCTTGTACTCCTCTGGTGCTTTTTCTAGGTTTGCCCCCCACATTTTCGTACAGACATCGTAAAAGCTTTTATCTCCTATCATCTTTTTTTCTCCTATTAGTTGTTAGTTCGTTTCAGTCAAATCGCACTTAACACAGTCGCGCGTCGCGCTCGGTTATGTTGGCGATGTTTAGCGATCGACGTTCAGTGCTGCCATCTGATCGTCGGTTAATTGCTGAATCTGCTGCGGTGGCTGCCAGCGAGGGCCCCAGCTCTGCCGAAGTTTGGGAAGGGCGATCGGACTTGGTAAGAGTTCGGCCCCACCAACCCAAAGACCAACTCCTGATTCCTGTTGGGCATAGTAAGTATCAAACTGTTGGCGCGATACTCTTGCCAGTTTGCCTTGCTCCGATGCCCGCCACAGCCGATCGATCGCCAGTGATTCACGCTTCACAAATCTCACTATTCCTATTACTTCCGCACTGGGCCAGGTGGCATAGATTGCAATCCTATCGCCCGGTTTTAGGCAAGCTCCAAAGCTTCCTTTTCTGAGTTCGATCGACTTTGGGTTGTGGGTGTTGAAGAAGGCATCCGCCCAAGTCAGTCGCACCGAAATTAAGTAAGTATTCATTGCTCTTCCCCTCGGCATTCACACTGAGCACGAGCGCCAAGATGATTGAATCTATATATGCGTTGGCAGCATTTGCACACTTCATTATCGAAAGCTACCGACGCAGGAGCTACCACGAGCCAAGCACCGGGATATTCAATAATCTTTGATTCTGGCTCCTCTTTTTTATTGCTTGATACAAAGCCAGAATTCGGAGATTGGCTGTGATTTTTCATTATCCAATTCGAGATGTGAATTTGCTCGCCTTTCTTTAATTTCATGCTTGCTCGCTCTCTTGTTAGTTGTGTGCTAATGAGTTGGGGCGGGTTAGTTTCTGTCGTCGTTGTTCCAGCCGTCTTCTTCCAGGATGATGTTTCCCCGTCTCACAAACTCAGCAAAAATAGCGTCATAAATTGGGTCAAGAATAAAGTCCGGCACGAGCCGCAATAACTTACTGAGCATCGTTGCTACTCCTTAGAAACTCTTGAATTTTTGGTAACTGCGAAATCTCCCCATCATCGTAATTCTCAATCAGCCATCGGAGCAGCGTTTTCCCGTGCTGTGTATAGCTGCGTGTTGGGTGGCCGTTTTTCTCGCCACATTTCAGGATTGACCTAATAATATCTCTGGGTTTTTGCCCGGAACGAGCAGCCTCTGACACTGACAGAAATAATTGCTCAGGAGGCAGGTTAGGGTACATTTGCCCGAACCGTCGGACAGTCCACATAAACCGGGTCGTTTCGCCTGACTCCTTATCTGACAAGGTTTCCAGTTCTCCTGACAAGGCTTCCAGCTCTCCTGACTGACCCTCATTTCCTGACAACTCGGTGTCATCGTCCTGACTGTCAGACGGCTTTTTATCGCCCAAATTGAACTCCAAATCGTAAATCCGCTCCCAGTATTCGGCGTCAGGTAGTTGTGGTTTTTGGGAGCTTTTGTGCGCCTCAGATGACCTGTCAAAAGCATTATCAATCCATGTTTCGCTCAATTCAATTTTGGGCATCAGACCTAATACTGGATTGCCAATTGTGGAAAAGATAATTGGAGTTTGCTCGGTCATTGAGTCAGGGATTAACAAGCTCAATTCCGCTGTTAGTCTATCCCGTGTTTCCTTGCTGGCAATTACATTTGAGTTGTTGAGCATTTGCTCAATTACACCATAAGACCCTTGTTCCTCGCCGTCGCTTGTAGTGCGTACCAAACCTTGCGCCAATAACGCTAAGTTAAGGCGAATATTTGAGTCAGCAACCCCACTAGATGCGATGTTGAAAGTTTGAGTACAAATGAAGTACCCGACATTATACTGACCCCCAACGGTGGCTATACTTCCCAGCTTAGAAGCCTTGTCTTCCCAGATAGCAGAATTTCTCTTTTGAGACAGGCATTGGTGAGTCGCAAACCAATCTTCGAGGATTAATTTAATTGGGCGATTGCGGTATGTTTCTTCGGTCGCTGGCTTCGATTTTCGACTCTGCAATTTCTCGTATACTTCATCCAGAAACTCCATTGATTGCTCTGGGAGTAGCGGGTCAAATATCATAATTCGGCTGCGAGGAACGCCGGGAAAATCTTCGTATTTTTGGGCGATGACGTAGATTTCAGCCTGCGGAAAGCGCGTCTTTGTGTCCCGCAGCCACTTGTGTAGAGTGCGGGTTTTCCCGGTGCGAGTCGGGCCTGCTAGAAAGATTGAGGTATTGATTCCCGCTAACGAATTCAAAACTTTGGCTGCTATTTGCCGAGCTATCTCAAGGCTAGAGTTTGGCTCAATCACTCGTGCCGAACCAGATTCTACTTTGTCGCCAGGGTTGTTGATACCGTCAAATGTTTGTGTCCCGGTCAACTGAAACTGAAAGGGAGTTTTTTGGTTCCGCAAAAAGGCAATATATTCTCGCTTTTTGTCTTCTGGCAAACCCGCAGTTTCAGCCTCAAAAACTGCTTCCTCAGCTTCCATTTGAGCAATGCGGATGTCGGCTTCACCCAAAACTTCACACTGCTTGAGAACCACAGCGCAATCGTTGGCAGTGGCTTCCACATCGCCCTCGGCCTGCACTTCTTTAATCCTCATGGTGCGGTAATCTTCCAGCAATTCGGTACGAGCAGCCAGTTGACCTTTTGCCAAGTCCCGCTTCTCTGCAAGAATCTCATAGTTTGCAAGCTGTCGCTCAGAGTTTTGTAGGCTTCTCAAGCCAGCACCCGCAGCCCAAAAACTGCATCCAGCAAGCGCCATCCACAATGCTTTGTGCGGATTTGTGGCGGGTATTTTCTTATGGAAAACCACGTTGGGATTAGCCTTCCACTTCTCTGCGTGGTACTCGGTCATTATGTACGGTTTGCCTGCCTTGTCAACGCATTGCAAAGCACTTTTATTGCGGATGCAGAGCTGCACCCTATTGCTTGCCGTCCCCTGGATTGCGGTTATTCCGCTATACACTCCCAGTATCAGTGCCAAGGCAACTGCCGACAGCTTGCCAGCAATCGGGAGTCTTTCAAAGGTCAACAACAGAGCGCGGTTTGACTTAAGCAATTGAGCGTGTTTTTCGGTCAAGGGTGTCATTACTTGCTGACTCCTTTGGCTTTGAAGACTAAGCAAAAAACGATGAGGACAAGCGCAATTGAAGGCAAGTAATCAAAGTTACTGGAAGCAGGTTTTTTTACCGTCTGAATTTCTTTTATACCTGTCTCTAGGCGTGGCTCTGCATCGCTTACTTGCTGCAATTCAGTAACTGGCTCAGCAAGAGTAGCAATCATGCCAAGCGTCACTCCAGCGCCAACAATTGCAGTAGGTAAGCGATGCTTTGATTGCCCGGTAATCTTGGCTGCTAAGTAAATCTGGTAGATACCAATTGCAACCACTGAACCGCCTGCGACTTGCATGATATGGAATGCGAAAACCACGGCTGAACCTAACAGTGTGGGCGCAACTACTTCGCAAAGATTGGCAGCGTCCCGGTACTGGCGTTCAGCATTGGTTTCCTCTGGTTGCGGTTGCTCAATTGTTGGTGCTGTAACTTGTTGTTGCTGGTACTGTTGCTGTTGCTGTTGCTGTCCCCCTCCCGCAAAGGAAAGGGGACTTGACCCGATGAATTCGTGCATAAGTCCCCTCTTGCTTAACGGTTGTTGAGATTCATTACACCTGCGAACCAGCCCCCAAACCCTCTAGGCGAACCAGTTGCCGACACGCTGGCGCTGTTGTTGCTGGCAGATCCAATCGTCACTGGTACTTTGTCCTGGACTCCTTTGTCCGAGCCGACCGTGGCTCGACTGAGCAGCTTCTGTCGGCGTTCTCGAAGTGATTCTTGAATTGTTTGCCTCTTCTCTGCAACCTCACCCCGATTTGCGATGGCCTCCATCTTGTTTTCGTGTCGCCAAAGTTCAGCCTGTAAGTCGCCTGTGAGCTCAGAAGCAATCTCGGCTAACCCGTGCTGACGCTTGGTTTCAATCTTGAGCATCGTTGCCCGGTCTTTTGCGTCCAGTTGCTCCATCTCCGAGCCGAATTCCGCATTGAGCTTGCGGATTTTAGCGATGGCATTTCCGACTTTAGATCCGAATTTCTTCCTAATTTCTGTCCACGTGACCTGACCGTCGGCAATTTTCCCCAGCGCCTCCAGATAGGTTTCCGCATTATCCAAAAACGGCTCCAAAACTAAGGCAAGCTGTTCGGCATTGGCTGCTTTATCTGCCATCGCTTCAAGCTTCGTAACATCGCTCAAGTATGAAAGAATGTCAGCCTCTGTGTCGGCCCAATCTCCCGCTTTTTCATCAATATACGGGCTGTGTCCTGCTGCTGGGTTCCTTATTGCTACGCTGCTAGTGTCATTGCGACCAAAATCCATAGTAAAATCTCCTTAGATGAGTCCCCCCCTTTTTGTTAAGGGAGGGAGGATTGTGCGGCCGGCCGATTACTTCTCTAGGGCGATCGGCTGGCTTTGATTTGTCATTTGGTTGAGCTTGTCAGATACTCGATCGCCCGCCGGATGACCAATAACGGGCAACAACTCCCCGCGCCGCCAGCTTTCCGAAAGTTCGATCGCCGTTGCCAAATTTAGTCCAACAGCCATAAATTGGCACTCCGGGAATCCGAGGTTATCGCAGTTGATGCACGGACGCTCTGGCTCATCGGTAACAGGCGGCTGCAACATTGCCCAGATTTCTGGATTGGATTCAGGCGTAATTTCAAAAACTTTGGTCATTGCTCAATCCCTCCTATTTAGAAACGCTTCCAGCATCATCTGAATTCAGATTAATGCTGTTGTTAATAGTCACATTGCCGTGAATTATTGTCGGTTCGGGAACTCGCTTTGCGCCCGATTGATAGCCCGTGTCGTACCCAACTGCAAAAACGAGAGCGCCCCCTATAAGCACACCCCCAACCATTATCTTTGTTAGATTTTTGTCAAAGTTCTTATCATCGTCGTCAAGCATTACTTAGCCTCCTGTTCGTTTACATGAATTTCTGTGTTTGGTGGCCACTTCAAGCCATCTGTTTCGCCATCTACTTCAATCAAGATTAGCTCTGCTTTTGTTTGACAGTCGGTCACTTCGGCTACCCTAGAAACTGTTTGGTTTGCCGTTCCCCAACCTGGCCAGAAGTTAACTATGTCGCCTTCCTCGATTTCGCTTGCTTTCTTGGTTTTCAATAATTAAACCTCCTCAGCCTTAACGTCAACTGCGTCGCCATCTTTCGATAAATCCTTGCGTTCTGGAGTTGGTGACTTGTGATTGATGACTGTTCCAGCAATGTAGTCGCCTTTGATGTTCTCGACATAGTTACCACCGTTCGTGTTAATAACCCGTTTGCCGGGTTTACCGTCTTCAAACACCACACCGTTAATAATCCGTACCATTTTTAATCCCTCAAACTACTAATTTGACCAACTACTGCAATCGCTACAGCATCCGCTACACCTTCATCTCGCAACTGTAATGCAGCAGCCTGTATAGCTTCCTGTGGGCGGTTTCCAACAACGTTAAAGGTTCTAGTTGTTTTGCATTCCCGCTGCACTTTCACTTTGTAAAAAGCCATTACTCAGCCCCTCCCAACTGTCTTGCGCGGAGCTGTGCCAACACTTCATTCAGTGCCTTTTGTTCGGCCTGGTAGATTTCTAATGCTTGTGCAGCACCTCGGTTTTGGGCTGCGTTGATTCTGGCTTGTTTTAAATCGGAGTCACGTTGTTGCGCCGCCTCGTTTTCGGAAGCAATTTGAGCTAGAAGCTGCTGCACATTTTGATTCAAGGATGCCGAAGCAGAATTTGCATTCTGATTCAATTGGGTGATCCGTCGATCGAGCGCGGGGGTATATTCGGAGATTGCAAGGCCTCCGGCGATCAAGGGAGATGGCGCGGCGGGGGCGGCTTCTACTAATTTCCGCAATTCGCTGAGTTTGCCTGCGTTCAGCAATTTGCAAGCTTTCAGGGCAAGCTCAGAGTATTGAGTAGCCCGTGCAGCGCCACGGCGTAAGGTTGCAATATCCAGCCCGTAGATGCTCTGAAGCTTGGAAATCGATTGCTGCAATCCGGCTTTGCTCAGTTTCAGCAGCCCTTGAATTTGCACCGCAGAGTACCAGGTTTCCTCGTTTTCTGGCTCAGGATTATCTATTGGCTCGACTTCAACGTCAATTACAGCAAGGCTTTCTGGTTCCATAGTTTAGTCTGTCTCAGAAACGATATTTATCGATAAAAACGATTTCTATCGATATGTGTTAGTGTATCAGTGCATCGGTGCATTAGTCAACTAATACTTTTTGGCTCTTGTTCTCGAATAAATTGATGGCTTTATGCCTTAATGCCTTGTTGCTCAAATAAACTGGTGGATATGTCCATCAGCAAAAGGGGTAATGTGGCAAAAGGAGAGATGTCAATTCGGGTCTATCTGTCGCCTGAATCAAAGGACAGGTTTAAAACAGCTTGTTTTCTTAAGGGGCTGAATATGTCAGACGTTAGTGCTGCACTTATTGAGGAATGGCTGGCGAAAAATTCTGTAGATATGCCAGCACCCCCGCGAAGTCCTAAATCGCCAACTGAAACTAGGCTTGTCAACCCTATGACAAATCCACCCACAGAACCCAACCCCGCCGAAATCCCGATCGAGCGTTTACATTTGTCCGTCCAGGCTTATGACTGTCTCAAGCGAGCTCAGATTAACTCAGTCGCAGACTTATTGGATTATGCCCAAGAAGACTTGCTCGATATAAAGCATTTGGGTCAGGTTACGGTCAATGAAATTGTAGCTAGCTTGCAAAAATTGGGCTTTTCTCTTCCGTCGGGCTGAGAGGTTGCCACCATCGCCTTTACGCCCTTGCGACTTTTTGGCGGGCGTGGGCGATCGGCGGTGTGGGGTGCGGGGAGTTGGGGGCGATCGACTACCTATTAAATAGATCGTTTACGGTTATTTGTAGGAGTAAAAATACCACTTTATGTAAAGTGGTAAAATACGCTAAATTGCCGATGCCTATTGGTTTCTCGATCCAATTCTCTGGTATTTTTTGTGGATTATAAGGCTGCCAAAATACACCCTATACTCGAAAAATTCAATGGGCGATCGGCTGATATATGTCATCGTTTATCTACGCGGGTAGCTAATTTTTTAGGGAAGGGTGGGGAAGGCTCATCGATCGACTCAGCAAGGAGTTTACCAAGGTAAGGTCAAGGCACTACATATAGCGCAATTGCCCTTTTTTAACCAACATTCATCCAAATGAATGTTGTTACAGTATTATTATCGTAACTCTTAAAATGAGGAAGAAAAGATGGCGCGAAGATGGAAGCGAGCAGTAACAGTTTATTTGAATGAAGAGGAATACCAACTAATTACAGGGAAAGCTTTGCAATTAGAAACCTCTAGTTCGACCTTCACAAAACAAGCACTCAAAACTTACATAAAGCACCTAGAAAAGCATCTCCAAGACGCCGAAACTATTGCCGTGTAAGAATTGCAGGCATTATTTCCAATCATTTCAAGACAAAAAAAAGCTACGCCCGCCAGATAAGACGAGAGAAGCTCAAATAAATTCTTAACTTCAATAATAACCCCTTTGTCAACATAAAGTGTTGATACCTAGGGCAAATTCCAGACAACGGACAATAAACTCTCTTCTATATCGGTGTGGCTGGTCAACCCTTCTACGGAACCCAGCTATGGACACCATTGTACCAAATCCAGATAACTTTAGTCAACCTTCGACAGATTTAGACAACTTTAGCCAAGACTTGACAAGTTTAGATAAGTTTGGCAAAGATTACGCAGAATATGTAAATCGGCGCTGCTACGAGGATGTTGTGGTTAGGTCGGGCGTTGCCCCCGACCTCTTCCCCCTGAATTTTGAGCCTACGATCGGAACCGCTGTATACGAACACCAGTACGCCGACAGCGACAAAACCAAAAACAGCGGCAGCAGTATAGAAGCGGCTCGGAATATTGCCCGGTGTGATGGAAGCAAGGGCTATTTCCTTGGCTCAACTTTTTACATACCATCCGATCTAGCCGGAGCCACAAAAGCGGCCAGACACGGGATTATCAAATCAAAAGGAATTTTCCGACCGGAGGGCCCTCCTGCGTATGGCTGGATAGGGAATAACCGCTTTCGGCAATTAGGCGGCGCGCCGATCGCACTCGATCTAAATAAAAATACAGGCGAGTGGGAGCTTCGCAGGTATCACCAGCCCAAGGGGCAACCCTTAGAAATATTCCTCGCTCGCGTTACCGTCAGGGTTTGGAAGCTGGTAGCCGATAAAGCTGGCTTGCCGATGCCAGAATTTCCCGTGATTGGATTGGATGGAGAAGCGATCGGATTTTGGAAATGGGTCAAGGATACCAATTGTCCGATCGTCGTGACAGAGGGAGAGAAGAAGGCTTGCTGCTTAATTTCTCGCGGGTATGCGGCGATCGGGCTTCCTGGTATTTACACCGGGTACAGAGTTACCGAGTACGGGGAAGAAGTAACCAAGCCCGACGGCACAACGTACCGGAAAGCGCGCGCGCGAGAATTGTGCGAAGTGCTGCAAATTCTGGATACACCAGGACGCGAAATCACGATCCTTTTTGACTACCGCCCCGGTGATTATTCAGAGAGTCAAGAATTTAAGGCCGCCTGCACTACGGCAAAATTATTCAAAAATGCGATCGCCAAAATTGCACAATTGCCGGGGCCAGATAAAGGTGTTGATGATTTTGCAGTTGCCGGCGGTGATGTTGATGCGGTAATTTCGGCCGCTAGAAACATTGATGAGATTCAGAAAGAATCTTTAAAGGGGTTCAGCCAAAAAAACCGCGAGAAAGCTTGGGCGCTGACTTACCCGATCTCTTGGGAGTGCAATCAGCGTCGTCTTGACATCCCCTACCCAGACTCAGGGGCTATCTTCATAAATTCGCCCAAAGATACGGGGAAAACCTACGGGCTAAAAAAACCAGTGGCCAAAGCTCAAGCAGAAAACCGCAAAGTTTTAGTCATCACGCACAGAATTTTTTTGGGAGGGGCAATTTGCAAAGAAATCGGGATTCCCTACATTGAGGACATGAAGAAGAACGCCGATCGCAAAATCGAAGGCAAAGCTCTGGGGTATGGACTCTGCATCGACAGCTTGCACCCGACATCTCAAGCATTTTTCGATCCGCTGGCTTGGGAAGGCGCGCTGGTTATTTTTGACGAGGCCGAGCAACTCTTCTGGCACGTACTCAACTCGGAAACTTGCCAGAAAAATAGGCAAGCAATCCTTGAAACTCTCAAGCTTTTACTACAAACCGTGCTAACTTCTGGCGGCCAAGTTATCTCGCAAGATGCTGATTTAAGTGATTACAGCATTGATTTTGTTCGCGAACTCTCTGGGATTGATGTCGCGCCTTGGATTGCCGTGAATCACTGGCAGCCGTCTGAGCCGTGGCAAATAAAGTTCTATGATACCCAACACGTCAAGGGTGGGACTAAAGACGATCCATCGGGACTCCTCAAGGATTCAGTCGATCACGTAACGAATGGGGGCAAAATCTGGATTAGCACTGATTCTCAGAAAACTAAAAGCAAATACGGCAGTAAGAATTTAGAAAAATATTACCGATCGCGCTGCCCTGGAAAAAAAATCCTCAGAATAGATGCGGAAACTGTCGCCGACCCTGAGCATCCTGCTTACCAATGCGCTGAGAAAATCCAAGGTTCTAAAGAAGAAAAATTTAAGGACTCCCTAGCGGCACTCTACGATATCGTCATTTGTTCGCCGTCGCTGGCAACTGGGGTGTCTGTTAACTTGCGGGGGCATTTTACCGCAGTGTTTGGCATTTATCAGGGTGCAACTCCTGGCAACGAGGCTCGTCAGTCTCTGGCACGGGTACGGGAACCCGTGCCGAGGTTTGTCTGGTGTCGGCAGCAGGCAGTGGGGAAGATTGGCAACGGGGAATCAAATTACAAGGCTGTAGTTGCCTCCAAGGAAAAAGACTGCCGCTACAACCTGCAACTGCTTAGGGATTTTGAATTTGACCTCGACAAAGCCTACAACCCAGTAGTTTTGAGGTTTTGGGCAAAATACGCGGCCCGCATAAATTCGTCAATTTGGGACTTTCGGGAAGCTGTGCGAGATGGTTTAATCGCCGAAGGGCACATCCTCACAGATTGCGGAGACGATGACCGCGAAACCGCCGGGGAAATTAAGAATATTAGAATTCTCAGTCAAGTTGAGGAAGCTGTCGCCGTGGCAGAGGCAGACGACATCGATCGCGAGGAATTCGAGAAGCTCGAACAGAAGCGCGGGAAAACCGACACAGAACGGCATCAAGAGGAAAAATTCAGACTGAAGGAAATTTACAAAGTAGAAGTTACGCCCGAACTGCGGCAACTTCATCAAGATAGGTGGTTCGGGAAAATCCAGCTTCATTACCTGCTGACTCACAACCCAGATTTTGTTTGGATGCGCGATCGCAAAAGTATCGAATCCCAGATAAGGAGTGGCGACGGGCAACTCTGCCTGCAAGATGTCCGGCAGATCACGGGCAAGCTAAAAATTCACGAAGCCCTCAATACTTTCCAGTTTTGCGACCCGACAAAAGAATGGCACAACAAGTCGCCAGAAATTCTTGAGTTTGCGAGCAAAGCTCTGAAATTTGCACCAAACATTAAACTCCTGACAGGCATCAAAGTCACTCAAGAGAAGGTGGCGAAGAATCCGATCGGAGTTGTGGCAAGCTTTGTCGCTCAACTAGGTCGCAAGTCCACAAGCGAACAGCGTCGCATCGGCGAAGATAGGGTGAGATTTTACAAGTTTAGTGGCGTCGCTTCTGCAAATTGCTTTGATAGCGCTGGCAACAGAATTAAGGAGCCTGAAGGTTTGCGATCGAAGATTTTTGAAGCTTGGCAGCAGCGCGATGAATTAGCGTTATTTGAATTCCAACAACAGCAGCAAGGAGTCGCAGCAGTTGAGGTCGATGTCACAGTACAAGCTAAATCGACTCATACTCAGGGTTCTAGCGATTTGGAGGTTAAAACGGAGTTTGTCACACCGCAGACTATAGATATAGATAAAACATCTACTGTGACGACAGACCCAACCGTAGAAACTCCCAAGGAACAGGACGGGGGGAGCGGCTCGACAGCCGAGAAAGTTTGGGCGTGGTATCAGGTTAAGGCAGAGTGGATTAAATGCCGCGTACTGGGGTTTGTCTCTGACTACTACCGATTAGAGGTTAAGTCGATGGTTGACGCGGGGACGGCAATAATTCGAGCCTACCCAGAGGACTTGAGATGGGAAGCGCCGATCTGCTAATCCTACAACTGGCAACCTCACCCTGCACCCGCTCGCCGCTCGCCCGCGAGTTTGGCCGCCGTATCTATGAGGCGATCGACTACCAGTCATCGGCCGTTGCTTCAGCCATTGATGGAAATTTGGAAGACGCGATCGACGCTGGCAGCATCACAGTCGCCGATGTTTTGGCAATTGTTGGGGTGGCGGAATTGGCGGAGTTCGATTGGTTGTTGGGTCTTCCGGTTCGAGCCGGAAGAGGTTAAGCCCCAAAGGGTGTCGATAATGCCGACACCCTTTGACATTGAGGTGATCGAACTCCCCCAGGTGTTACCAAATCAGTAATACCTTTGTAATTGGCATCGAGGCGATTGGGTGATGTCAGTATTACTGACGCCATCGGCTGGATGATGATGAGCGGAATACTATCATTTTAAATGACGGTATTCGGGGGGAAGCCTCGCAAAGGGTGTCATTTTTAATGACACCCTTGGGGAGTTCACTCGCCCCTCGCCCGCGAGTTTGCCAAGCGCATCGAGGAGGCGATCGAGTTTATTTAATTCAATTTAAGTAAACTTCAGTGGCTTTTCTTGGGGCTTTAGTGGGGGCTTTACTTGGGGCTTTAGTGGGGGCTTTACTTCGCTTTACTTGGCTTTACTGGGCTTTACTGATGCTCCTGATCGCCCGCCGAACCGCGCTTAGGGATAATTAATGATATTTATTGATATTTTCTAATATTTTTTAATACCCAAGCAAAACGGCAGGAACCTAAACCTGAAACAGAGCAGTGAGAGAGGTTTGAGTAGCAATTGTGCAGAAACTTGCGAACAGGGCTGCTCACCCTGCAACCCACCTTTTGACGGGCTGGTCACGCCGTCAGGTAAAATACACTTTGGACTATTAAAGACTTCTATGCCCAAAGACAAGACAACCAACGCCCAGAATAAGGAAAGCCTAGAGCAGAAGCTATGGAAGGCGGCGGACAAGCTACGAAAGAACATTGACGCAGCAGAGTATAAGCACATTGTCTTGGGATTGGTTTTCCTTAAGTACATTTCCGATTCCTTTGAGCAATTACACGAGAAGTTGATTGCGGGCGAGGGCGACTACGCAGGGGCCGACCCAGAAGACCCGGATGAGTACAAAGCGGAGAATGTGTTTTTCGTACCTGCTGAGGCGCGGTGGTCGGCGTTGCAGGCACAGGCGAAGCAGCCGACGATTGGGCAGATAGTCGATGAGGCGATGGAGGCGATCGAGCGGGAAAACCCCAAACTCCTCAAGGGGATTTTGCCGAAGGTCTATGGTCAACAAAAGCTTGACCCGATCGCTTTGGGAGGATTGATTGACAATATCGGCAGCGTCAACTTGGCGACGGTAAAGGCGGAGTCGGACGGGCAGTTAATTTTGGAGCTGGAGCCAAGGGTAGCTCCGTCTCGACAGGCAGATTTGCTGGGGCAGGTGTATGAATATTTTTTGGGGCAGTTTGCTCTGGCAGAAGGGAAGAAGGGGGGACAATTCTATACACCAGAAAGTGTGGTGCGGGTGTTAGTAGAGATGCTCGAACCTTACAAGGGGCGTGTATTTGACCCTTGCTGTGGGTCAGGGGGGATGTTTGTCCAGAGTGAGAAGTTTGTGAAAGCGCATCAGGGACGCCTGGATGATATTTCTATTTATGGGCAGGAGAGCAATGAGACGACCTACAAGCTGTGTCGGATGAACCTGGCAATTCGGGGAATTGATGGCTCAAATATTCGTTGGAATACAGAGGGGTCGTTTCTTAAGGATGCTCACCCAGATTTAAAGGCAGATTTCGTGATCGCCAACCCACCATTTAACGATAGTGACTGGGTTGGCCGGATAGACGAGAAAAATGACGGGGGGCACCCCCTTCGTAATGATGGGCGCTGGAAATATGGATCGCCGCCCGTGGGCAATGCCAACTTTGCCTGGGTGCAGCATTTCCTTTATCACTTGGCTCCAACGGGAGCGGCGGGGTTTGTGTTGTCAAATGGGTCGCTGTCGTCTAATACGAGCGGTGAAGGGGAAATTCGACAGCAGTTAGTGCGATCTGATTTGGTGGATTGCATTGTGATGTTACCGACGCAGTTGTTTTACAACACAGGAATTCCAGCTTGCCTGTGGTTTTTGAGTAGACATAAGAACGGCAACAAGAACCGCGATCACAAGGGAGAGGTGTTGTTTATTGATGCGTCGGAGTTGGGTTATATGGTCACCCGTCGCAATCGGGCATTAAAGGAGGGTGACATCGAGAAGATCGCGGGTACATACCACGAATGGAAGCGGGACGGTGGCAACTATCAAAACATCAAGGGGTTTTGCAAGTCGGCAACGCTAGCGGAGATTGAGAAGCACAATTTTGTCTTAACGCCAGGGCGCTATGTAGGCATTCCTGATGAGGTGGAATCTAAGATTTCCTTTGAGGAAATAATGATTGATCTCAACCAGTCTCTTCAAAAGCAGACACAGCAAGCAAGAAAATTAGATCAAGAAATCAGAGAGCGACTTCATTTTGTTTATCCCTCTCTAGATTGGAGTGAAGTAGATTTTTCATCATCTGAGGTACTGGAGTATATCGCCCAAAGCCTATTCAAACATTGGTTTGTCGATTTCGAGTTTCCCAATGAAGATGGGAAGCCCTACAAGTCATCGGGTGGGGAGATGATACAATCCGATTCTGGCAAAATCCCCACGGGCTGGCGTGTTGGAAAGTTTCGAGATATAACGGAAGTCATCAACGGTCGAGCTTACAAACAAACTGAGTTTAGAGAAGAAGGCACACCTATCGTTAGAATTCAGAACTTGACAGGCAGAGGGCAAACTGTCTATTCAGATTTGACGTTGGATAAGGATAAATATATTAGCAAAGGTGACTTAATTTATGCTTGGTCAGCAACCTTTGGGCCTTATATTTGGCGTGGAGTAAAGAGCATTTATCATTACCACATTTGGAAGTTAAAATGCTTCAATCCAGCTTTTAAATATTATCTATACATCCATCTAAAGAAAGTTTCTGAGCGAGTGCAAGGTCAGGGTACAGGTTCTATCTTTACCCACATTACAAAGGAATTAATGGAAAGCCAGGAGGTGTCCATTCCAGAAGAAAAGGTAATGGAACTTTGGCATAGCTTAGCAACATCCATATTCGACAAAATTATGATTAACCATGAACAAATCGAAACCTTGACCACAACCCCTGATGTGCTTCTACCCAAACTGATGAGCGACAAACTTCGTATTACCGAATAAAACCCACCACCTCCCCCGGTCTTATGAGCAAATTCACCACCGAAGATCAGATCGAAGCTTACAACCTCGAACTGCTCGATGTTTTGGGCTATGGCTACAAACACGGCAAAATTCTTGAACCCGAAGGAGCCGCACCCGAACGCCAGAGCTTTGGTGATGTGCTGCTCAAAGACCGCCTGACCCAAGCCCTAGCACGCATCAACCCCCACATTCCTCCTGACGACCGCCACGAAGCCCAACGGACAGTGCAAAACATTGCCAGCCCCGACCTAATCAACAATAACGAAACCTTCCACGGCTACCTCACCGAAGGCATTACGGTTGAATACACCAAAAACGGCGAAACCAAAGGCGAAAAACTCTGGCTGATTGATTGGGAAACTCCCGAAAATAACGAATTCCTCGCGGTAAATCAGTTCACCGTCATCGAAGACAACCACGATCGCCGCCCCGACATCATCCTCTTTATCAACGGCCTGCCCCTGGTGGTAATCGAACTCAAAAATGCCGCCGACGCCAAAGCCAACCTGCAAACTGCCTTTAACCAACTGCAAACTTACAAACGCGAAATTCCCAGCCTCTTTACCTATAATGCCCTGCTGGTAATCTCCGATGGCACCTCCGCCCGTGCTGGCTCCCTTTCCGCTTCTTATAGCCGTTTCAGCCAATGGAAACGGAAACTCCCCAACGGCGACATCGACAACGACCCCAACACCAACGAACTGGAAATCCTCACTCAGGGGATGCTCAACAAAGACACCCTGCTCGACCTAGTTCGCCACTTTACCGTCTTTGAAGAAATTAAGACTGTAAACCCCAAGACCGAAGTCGTTACCCTGCAAACCATCAAAAAGCTGGCTGCCTACCACCAGTATTACGCCGTCAATAAAGCCGTCGAGAGCGTCATTGCCGCTACTAAAACCAACCATCGCGGAGGTGTGCTGTGGCATACCCAAGGCAGTGGCAAATCTCTCTCAATGGTTTTCCTTAGTGGCAAACTCGTCCTGACGCTGAATAACCCCACCATCGTTATCCTGACAGATCGCAACGACCTGGACGAGCAACTCTTCGACACCTTCGCCGGGTGCCGACAACTGCTGCGCCAATCCCCTCAACAAGCCAGCGATCGCGATGCCGTGCAGGAACTGCTCAACGTCAATTCTGGTGGCATTATCTTTACCACCGTGCAGAAATTCTCTCCCCAAGACAACGAAACGATTTATCCCAAAATTAGCGATCGCACCAACATTGTCGTTCTAGCCGATGAAGCCCACCGCAGCCAATACGGATTCAAAGCCAAACAGGTCAACATCAAAGACGAACAAGGCAACGTCGTCGGCAAACAGACCCGCTACGGCTTCGCCAAATACATCCGCGATGCCCTGCCCAACGCTACCTTCGTCGGCTTCACGGGCACTCCCGTTGAACAGAGTGACAAGAACACCCGCGAAATCTTTGGCAGCTACATTGACATCTACGATATCGCCCAGGCCGTTAAAGATAATGCCACCGTCCCCATTTACTACGAAAGCCGCTTGGTCAAAGTAGACCTGGACGATAAAGGGCGGGAACTGCTCAACGAACTCGACGAAGACCTCAGTTTTGAAGACCTCAGCACGACCCAGCAGGCTAAAGCCAAGCAGACCACAATCGAGGCGATCGTCGGTTCCACCCAACGCTTAAAGAATATTGCCAACGACATTATTACTCACTTTGAAATCCGCCAAACTGCCAATCGTGGCAAAGGCATGATCGTTACCCTCAGCCGGAAGGTAGCTGCTAACCTCTACGACACCATCATCAAACTCCGCCCCGACTGGCACAGCGACGACCTCAACAGCGGCAAAATCAAAGTTGTTATGACCGCCAGTGCTTCCGACGAAGGCAACCTCGTCAAACACCACACCAACAAGAAAAATCGCCAAGTCTTAGCGCAACGGCTCAAAGACGCCACCAATGACCTCGAACTCGTCATCGTTTGCGATATGTGGCTGACCGGGTTTGATGCTCCTTGCCTTCATACTATGTATATCGACAAGCCGATGAAGGGGCACAACCTGATGCAGGCGATCGCTCGTATCAACCGCGTTTACTTTGAGAAGCAAGGCGGCTTGATTGTTGATTATTTGGGCGTTGCCCAAGAACTCAAAAATGCCCTCTCCTTCTATTCCCAAAGTGGCGGCAAAGGCGACCTTACCCTCGATCAACAAGTGGCGATCGGGCTACTGCTAACCAAGCTGGAAGTGGTCGAAGATATCATGAGAGCGTTTAACTATCAGTTTTACTTCACTGCTGGTACGGGGGACAAACTCAACATTCTCAAAGCTGCGACTAACTATGTTGCCGACCCACAAATCAAAGACCGCTTTCTCGATGCTGTGACTGCTCTCTCAAGAATCTATGCCCTCACTGCTCACCGTCCAGAAGCGATCGCCGAGTCCGAAAAAATTTCCTTCTTTCAAGCCATCCAAGCCAGTCTCCGCAAACTAGAACCCACAGACGGCAGTCTCAGCAATACCGAAATCGAAACAGCCATCCGGCAAGTAGTAGATCAAGCCCTTGTCTCTGATACCGTTATCAACATCTTTGATGAAGCAGGTATTAAGAGCCCAGACCTCTCTATCATCTCGGATGAATTCCTCGCCGAAGTCGAAGGCATGGAGCATCAAAACCTGGCGGTGGAATTGCTCAAAAAACTGTTGCGCGATGAAATTAAAGCTCAACGCCGCACCAACATTGTCCAAAGTCGCCAGCTTACCGAAATGCTTGAAGATGCCTTGCGACGCTATCAAAACCAAGTAATTAGCGTCACGGATGTGATCCAAGAACTGATCAACATCTCCAAGAATGTTCAAGCCGCCAAACAACGGGGTGAAGAGTTGGGGTTAGAACCCTATGAACTCGCCTTTTATGATGCCCTGGCTCAAAACCTGAGTGCGCGGGACGTGATGGGACAAGACCAACTGCGAGAATTGGCGATCGTCCTGGTAGCACGGGTACGCAAAAACGCTTCTATCGACTGGAATCTCAAAGAAAGCGTCCGAGCCCGAATGAAGGTGATGGTCAAACGTCTATTGAGAGAATACGGCTATCCGCCCGATATGCAAGCTCTTGCGATCGAGTTGGTGTTAGAGCAGGCAAAGGTTTTCACCGAGTTTGAAGTAGAGACAAATCGTTCCTAATTAACGAATTTCTGATACAAGCCTGTAAGAACATTCAAAACATCCCATCAAGCCTTTCGGTAACGTCTTGCTGGTCGCGGCCCCGATTATCATCGTAAATCATCAAGGTGTCTAGCTTCCTGTGCCTGCTAAGTTTCTGAACCTTCCGCGTATCCCCGTCTGTTGCGTCCAGCGTTGCGACCGGGGTCAGACTCAAGAGGAATAGGAAGTGGCGCAAGAATCGATCGCCTGCAATTACCTCGCACAGATTAGACACGGTTGAGAAGAGTTGACCGCCGATCACCCGCTAAAATCCATAATCTCGAATCTTTGTCTGATAGCTGGTAGCTACTGAGTATGAGTGAGTACAACCCAAGGGTTACAGGGAATGTTACCGCCTCCTAGAGTAGGGATGAAGTTAGAACCGATTCGGTTGTGTGGGGCGTGTTATGCCCACTCGCCTTACCACAAGATTGAGTCGCAGTTTAAGACGGCAACGAGGTGTGAGCGGCATCAGTTGCGGTTGCTGTCGGAGTGTCCCAACTGTGGAGCTAGGTTTAAGGTTCCAACGTTATGGGTGGATGGGTGGTGTCAAAGGTGTTTTCTGGGTTTTGGGGAGATGAGGGAGTACCAAAAATCCTAATATGCTAAAATTCGGATGCCTAACATGAACAACCTCAACTGAAAAAACTGATAGCCCTGCCCCTGGATAAGGAGACGCTTATGATCGATAAAAATATCGAGGTGTGGGTCAATTTTCTTAAATAATCGAGTAATCAGGTTCATTCTCAGTTAGGCTGAATGGTAGAGCATAAATCTATGGAGTAGTTTGTTCGGGTAACTAAAGGAGACAGCGTGACAGTCAGCGTGAACACCAGACAATTGCCATCTTATGACCAACCACCTGTTAGCGAAGTGGTTTGTAGTGTTCTGTTTGACTCTATCGAAGCTTTACTTAGTCCCCATATTGGCTTGTTATGGCAGAGGTTTCAACCTGACTACCCGTTTTGTGACGACGTTGCCCCATTACCATCAAAGGTGGAAGTTTTCAATAATCCAATTATTGAACCTCAGCTAGAACTGAGTAATATTTTTCCTTTGCCAAGAGTATGGTTCATTAGTTCTGATGAAACGAGGGTTATCCAAATTCAACGTGACCGATTGATTCATAACTGGAGAAAAATTAGTTTAAATAGTGAGTATCCCCGGTATGGAAGTCTTATTAAAGCGTTTCAAGATCATTTAAACTGCTTTAATTCCTTCATAGAAGAGGCTGATCTGGGTAAACTTCAGATACATCAATATGAACTAACTTATGTTAATCAAATTTCACAAGGAGAAGCATGGGAAACTCTTGAGGATATAGGTAAAATTTTCCCTGACTTTAAATGGCAAACAGGTCTAGATCGATTTCTTCCAAAACCTCAAAGTATTGATTGGGATACAACTTTTGACTTGCCGGAAGAATTTGGCAGATTACGTATATCTATCAGAAATGTAGTTTTCAACAACCATCCAACTCTTTTATTTGAATTAACTGTGCGTGGAATTGGCAATTATAATTCTCTGGATTCAATGCAAAGTTGGTTTGATGTGGCGCATGAATGGATTGTGCAGACATTTGCTGATTTAACTGATGAGAAAATCCAGACAACTGTTTGGAAGCGGAGAGGGTAAAGTCATGACTATGATTACATCTCCATTAAAAAAACAAGAACGAGAAGAGCAAACAATTCTCTTAACAACCCTACTCAGTGATAAGAAAAAAAACTATCCTGCTACTCCTGTCCGAATGGTTAAACCAACTCGTTCACTAGCACAGAGATCGGCTGAGTCGGGAAATACTGAAGGTAGTAAATATTATCTGGATTATCTTCCAAAACAGGTAGACATTGGTTCGAGAATTTATGCTAACCAACTTAAGGATATTGATGAGGAGAAAGTCAGAAATCCCAGCTACGAAATAGCTGTGTACAATTTGATTCAACCTATTGAACATCAGAATAATTTGCTCAGAACAGATCCTAAAGAACGACGCGGTAGATTTTTATCGCCTCCGATAAGTGATTTATCAAATAATTTACCCCGTGTTCATAAAAAGATTGAGACTACAAATCATCAGCCACAACGATGCCAGAGGCTTCGACTCTATCTTGATTCACTAAAAAATGAGGTAAGAGAGGAAAGAGATGCAAACTTTACAGAAAAAGTTCTCAATTTATCCTGGTCTGTGTGGGAAGAACTCAAAAGTCTTTTTGAAAAAACCAAAGGGCTATGCTTAGAAGTGCCAGATGCTTGTCCAGGTTCAAAAGATAATTTTATGTACACATGGTCAAAATCTGAACACTACTTAGAGTGCGAAATCTTTGGGACTGGTGAAATAGAATTTTTCTATCGTAATAGAAACACTGGAGAGGTTTGGGGAGAAGATACTACGCTTGAACAGGGTTTTTCGACTGATATCTTGGATAAAGGTTCGCTCTTTATTGAGTGAGTTCTTTAAAATAAAATCGGCTGGAGCTAATTTAGCCCCAGTCCCAGATGTTTGCTGCGTCCTTCGACTTGCTCGACCACCTAAAGATTTTGCAGAAAAGGGCAATATCTTAGCGATTCAATTGGAAGAAGATTTTAATCTATCAACAGAAGATAAAAAATCAGTTCCACCTCACCTGAGCGTTTGGGTTGACTATCTTACAACACCTGAACAAGCTTACAAATTTCTTCCCGAAAACTCGCCTCGGAAATTAGTTCTCTGTCTTAAAGTTAATGAAATCCGCCAAATTCAAGCAAATTCTGGACAATGCGTTTATCCTAATCTATTAAATGTTATTTGGGTTTATATTTACTGTAAAGTCAAAGATAAAAGTGTTAAAGACCCTCGCCCTGGTGCTGAGGGTCATGCTGGTATTACAGGGCTTGAGGAGGATTCAGTCACTAATGAATTAACTAAAAGCCAAAAGAAGCTTCTTCGTAAGGATTTGCGTTCCAAGTTAGCAGAACTAGCATCTAAGAATTATTCCCACATTAAGGAGTCATAGATATCTCTTTAAATGTAAAAGCTAATCATTATTAAACATCTGATTGCACAAGAGTTAGAGAATTTTAAAAATTCTAGAAATAAAGGGTCTTGCTCCCCTTTATTTCTGGTTTTCCACTCAAGTTGGTTGTGTATTATCAAACTCTACCAGTTTAAACTATCGCTTTTTTGAACCCCAGCACAACATAAATCGCCCTAGCGGAACCGAATTTGTAAATTCCGGTTCCTTCCCCTTCAGCCGTTGCCCCGTCATCGCCACCACCTCAAAACTCAACCCCACAGACAGACAAAGGTCAAACGTCGCCAACTCTTCGACTTGATGACAGGCAAAAACAAGCTCTAATTAACGAATTACTGATACAAGCCTGTAAAAACATTCAAAACATCCCATCAAGCATTTCGGTAACGTCTTGCTGGTCACGCCCCCGGTTGTCATCATAGATCATTAAAGTATCGAGCTTCCGATGCCTGCTGAGTTTTTGAACCTTGCGGACATTACCGTCGGTGGCATCAAGCGCCGCCGTAATTGCACTATGTCGGATGCGGTGAGGAGACATCTGTTTTTTGATACCAGCATTTTCGCTGTGGCGGACAACAATCTTGCGGATACCATCACCTGTTAAGCGATGTCCTGAATGAGCAAAGTCAAGCGCGGTGAACAGCGGGCCGTCCGCGACACCTGGTCTAACTTCCAACCAATCAGCGATCGCCTGGACAGTTGCCACCCCCAAATCCACGGTTTCCGACTGAGTACCGCGCCCCTTCCCCAGAATCCGCAAAGTCCGAGTCACTGGGTCAAAGTCACGAACGCTCAACTGACTAACCTCATTTCGTCTCAGAGCATTGCCCCAAAGCAGTCTAAGCAGAGCGTAATCTCGCTTGCCAGCCAGAGTCGCCCGATCGCACTGCCCCAACACCTGCTCAAAAGTCCCTGCATCAACTCCGGTTGTGTCGCGGTATTTTGCAACTTTCTCGCCCTTAATGTCCCCCAGACTGTAGTGACAGACTCCCAGTTTTCTGCCCATTTCAACCAGCGACTTAATGGCAGCCAGCCGCCGATTGACCGTCGCTTCCTTGAGTCCCTTGTCGATCAGCTTGGCTTTGTACTTCAACACCACCGACACGGCCTGCCGCTCCTCCAAGTGCAAGAATTCCAAAACGCTATCAGGGCAAGCGGACTTTCCCGTCATAGTTTTCAGAAAATCATTAACATCCTTCTCGTAGGCACGGCGGGTATTTTCCGATCGCTTGTCAGCTAAAAGTTGTTTGAGCACGTCGGGGTCGGTGTCTAAGGTATCAAAATGCCGATCAATTTTGGCATTTAGGGAAGCTTCAAGGCGGGCTGTTGAAAGTTCAATTTTACTCATTTTACGGTATTGATAAGAGATATTTCCGATAACACTAGGACAAAAAGGGGCCCCGTCCATTTTTGTGTGGATGGGGTAACTGGGATTAGAGATTGCTAGGCACTCCCCTGACCAGATAAAATTCCACTGGCACTCCTGACTGGGCAACTGCTGCTAATCGGTAATAGCCATCAATGATTTTGTAATTTTCCGAGAAAATCAGTATCGAGCCAGCTTTCCACTCACCATCTCGCATCGTCTGGGCATAATCTTCAGTCACAGCCTGATCAATCTCCCGTTCCTGTTCCAGTCCAAAAGAGAGGTATCCTCTGGCCATCTCAGGAGTAATGGTGACAGGAATCAATTCGCTTCTGTGGCCAACAGGACTAGCAGAGCGGATAAGGGATTCGAGGTCGTCGTTGCTGTTGTTCATGGGCTTAGTTCTTTGCGATAACACTAGGACAAAAAGGGGCCCCGTCCTTTTTTGGATGGGGCTACGGCATCTAGGCCGCGAACTTCAACATCTTGAGCATGGCTGAGGCTGTCGCTTGATTTTCAGATTCAAGCACGATCGCCGGGATGTTTTCGCCGGCCTTCGGATTTAGCTGCTTTGCCAGCACTGCCGCGTGATACTGAAGATGACCGCTGATAACCTTGTACCCGCTACTGTCTCGCACCAGCACCGGAGGGATGACGAAGCCGCCGATCGACAGACTGAGTTCCCCTGCAATTTCCAATTCGTTCGAGTCAAAGTTACAGGCCGGAATATCAGAACTGATGCGCTTAACGGAAACCAGAGACAGCATCAACTTTTTGGGTGCGACTGGCTGAACTCGCCCGCGTCCGTTGTCGCCACGATTCGGCGGCTCGTCGTTAGTGCCGATGGCGGCTAGTGCGACTGCTGCGGTTGGTGCGGGCGATGTGACGGGTGCAGGTGTTGAAGGTGTTGAAGGTGTTGCAGGTTCGATCGAAGTTTGTTCGGTTGTGTCGGTTTGCGCGATCGGCGCTTCGACTTCGGCGGTGACTTTTTCGGCTTCGGCTGCGGCGATCGCCTCGTGGCAAGATACTGTGGCTTCCCAGTGTCCGCGCTTTACATCAGAGGCGGTTTGGCTGACAGTGCAGCAGTAGCGGTTATCTTCAATCAAGCGAGCAAAAGGGCAATCAGCACAGGTGAAAGATGCGGGGGCGGAATCGTCGATCGTCGTGGCTGTAGCAGGTTGTGTTAAATTCATGGCTATGTCCTTAGTGGGCTAGCCACTGCCTTCGGCGTCCAAACTTTAGGCAGTGGCTTTGTTTTTGGGTAAGGTTGTCTTACCTTTATGTCTTACAATATGTCAAATAGTAAGACGTATGTCAAGAGTAGTAAGACAAACTGTTAGACAAAGTAAGATAGACGTAAGGCAAGCGTAAGACCGTGTGAGCTTAGGGTCTTACACTTGGCTTAGTTGTTAATCTGGGTTAGGCTGTCGCATCCCAGATATCGGACTCTGTGACGATTTTCTTTAACCTCGCTGCGATGCTTGCCCGCGTCCCTTTCCCGTCGGCTCCTTTGCTCGCAGCTAACTTGCGGATAGACTGGATAGTCATTTTATTGAGCATTCCCTCGATGTCCGGGGGTGTGGCTTTAGTTGCTGGCTCGATCGGCTCGTCGGTGGCGGGTGTATCTGTGGCGGTCGTGACTTCGACATCAATTGCTGGCTCAACATCTGGCGCGGCCGGTGCGGACGGTGCTGTTGGGGCAATCGGCTCCGGCGTAGTCGGTTCAGCGGGTGCGACTGTGGCTGATTCTAGAATGCCGACCCCTACTACCCCAAATTGGGCGTCAACCGCTGTCTTAAATGTGTCGATTTGGCTGGGGTCAACGTGGTGCAACATCATCAACGCTGTATTGACTTGACTCAATGCCGATTCGCAAGCCTGCTCGACTGAAAGCAATTGTTGGCGGTAGTCTTGGAGCTCACTTAGTTTGGTTTGGAGCGCGGTGATTTGATACTGAGTATCGGCGATCGAAGCGTCAACTTGGTTGAATTTGGCGGCGAGTACGTTAATCATTGTGGCGTCCTATGTGTTGTGTAGTGGTAGTTGTAGCAATGTGGCGTCTGGGTTTGTCTTACCCTTATGTCTTACATACTATCAATTTGTTAGACACTTGTCAAGCGTTTGTAAGACTAATTTGTTAGACATAAGCAGGGTGTATGACAAACAAGCGTATGACAGATTTTACTTATACGTCATACAAATAGCGACTGGTGTTATACAATGGCGTCATACACGTTTGATTGAGGTAAGACAATGGCGTCAACATCGTTAACTTTTCGCTGTCCAGATGAAGTGTTGGAGGCGATCGACAATCTAGGGAAAGAGCGTTATCCGTCGGCACATAATGATCACGGCTGCGATCGCTCTAAGGCTTTGATGGACATTATGCGGGCGGGCATCGCGGCGCTAAATGATGGCTCGATCGTCTTACCCGCACCCGCAGTCGCAGGAGCCAGACAACAGCCGTCCGACGTAAGACAAGAGTTGTTAGACAGCTTGGAACAGCGTATGGCAGAATTCAAAGCAGAATTAAAGGCTGAAATCTTGGGGGAGTACGCAGCCTGAGCGCCGATCGCACCGATGACGAACCGCTCAGGCAGCAATTAGACTCGATGCCGACAGAGAATCACCAGGACTACGATCAGCTTTTAGAATCGAGTTCTACGACGATCGACAACCAGCGCAAGGTGGTAGCACTATTACAATCCCGCCTTAGAGAAGAACGTGAAGAACGGGAGAAGGTTGAAGCGCAAGTCGCAGAACTGAAACAAAATCCACAGCCACAGCCACAGCATCAGCTCTATGCAAAGATTGAGGAATTAGAGGAGCGCAACCGCTTACTCTCCATCAAAAGCAGGGAAGAGAGGCAGAAGCTCGAAGAAAAAATCAAAACCCTTGAATATCGGGATGAATCACAGTCCCGACGGCTGGCAGAGAAGCAAAATCGACTAGACGAGCTGGAATCTGTGGCTGAACTGCAACAGAAATCAGCCACTGCCAACAAAGATTTACCAGAAGCGGCCGACGTGCTCAAAGATTTAAGAAAAGCTTTGGGTAAAAAATCCACCGCATCGCTCGCAGATGTTGAGAAAATTTTAGAAATTATTGAGGGAGACGGCAATGAATGATAAACCGATTGAATGCCCGAACTGTGGCAGCACCGAGCTGACCGTGGTTTCCGTAAGCCACCGTGAAACCTTGGAGGAATTTACCAATTATCGGTGCGCGGCCTGCAATCACACTTTTGAGAATATCACCGACCTCGAAGGAGAGGAGCGGGAAGAGATGCGAAACTATGCTGAAATCCAGCGGGAAGAGCGGGGAGAATAGAAGAGTCCTGAGCTACATCCCAGGAAATTAGGAAGCTACCGCCCCGGTTCGCTTCGGGGCTTTACTAGATCTAAAAAACAGAAAAATGAACGAACAGCGACAACCACAGCCCCGCCCCTATGACGCTGTACTCGGAGGCACAAGCTATGAGTCACAATACCCCTATCTCAATCCAAGTGATTTTGATACGAAGAAATTGGGGAGGTTGGTCAGTGAGAAGCGAGGAAGACGCGGGTACAACGATGTGAAAAGAGAGATTGGAGTACCTCTTGTAGCCGTCTATAGGGCGGAAACAGCCCACATCGAGAATCGGCCAATGCCAGCTTTTATCCACTTTGAGGATTTTTTGGCTATTTGCAAGTGGTTAGCGGTGTCGCCTGCTGAATTGGTTCTCACCCCTGCTTTACAAAAGATTCTAGCCGCTTGCGGAGGCCCTAGCCCTCGTCCCACAGACGCTGTACTTGGTAGGGGTGACAGGAAAAATTTGTAAAGTTCGTATAAAACCGCGCAATGCGGACAATATATGTGATATGCAGCGGGGAATTCCAACGCCCGATCGCCCCAAACAAAAAACCCTCCGACCGAAATGTCAGAGGGCTTTTTCTACACGATGGGTAATTTGCAATTGGTAATTGGCAATGAGTCTTTGCCCCAATTACCGCAGTATAACGGCTCTGGAGCTTGGGCGATCGGTACAATAGACAAGTCGTTTCAGCAGCGGCGACACATTCCAAAAAAGAAGCCCCCGGAGATTCCCGGAGGCTTCTTTTTTATTCGAGCT
>NZ_JAUBRN010000150.1:0-1648 GCF_036701875.1 Microcoleus sp. MON1_C5
TCAGTTGACGTGCCATAACTCATCACCTCTCAACATTATCTTTATTCTATGCAACTTCATGTAAAATTGGTATCAGGTCTGAAAAAGGGGAACAAGCTCCGGCTGAGGAAAGTGACAAGAATGGGAATTCATAGCCTCACGGAAAAAAGCCATTACTGAACGAGCTTGAAAACGACAGGTTTGAATTACACTAAGTAGATCGGCCGTTTCCTCAAATCCCTTCATCGAACGAGAACCGCCAGACACTTTCCGTTTAGTTACAGCCAGCCGTAGAGAACGTTCTGCTAAATTATTATCCGGAGGCACCGATGGGTCATCCAGAAAATACCACCACTGTTCTGCCTTATCTCGTAAGGATTTGAGTAACAAACCTGCTGCATGACCAACTTGGTTCAACCAAGTGGCTAAAGCAAGATTCAATCGTATTTTGAAATCATTTGCCCAGTCGTCGTAGGTGAGTCGCTCCTTCGTCTTGCGCCAGGACTCATGGGCCTTAAAAGCTTCATCTATTAATGACAGAAATACTTGGGCGACTGCTGCATTATTATTGTTGCCCGGCAGTCCCAGCACTTTCTTGAAATGCCGTCGTAAATGGGCTAGACACTTCTGTTGGGTTGTGGTTTGGCAACCATTATAAACGCTGAAATCATCTGAGCTTAAGACTCCGGCAAATTCTTTGCCCAGCATGGTTTCCAGTTCCACACGCCCCCTAGTATCTGCAGCATGAAATAAACAGAATCCTTCTCCACTAGCCGTCCACAGCCATTCTTTAACTCCCATCACACACCAGGGAGTTTCATCTACATGAACGTTTGATTGCAATGGGGCCCATTCCCACAGTGCTTTGATGGCTGGCTTGACTGCTGCTGCTACTCGTTGATTGGTTTTTTGGAGTGTTCCTACGGACACTTCGATTGTGCCGAGTTCCCACAACAATTCAGTCAGCTTGGAGTAGGAAAGATGCCCATAATTGCCCAGCCAGACTAATAGTGCTTGGAGATTAATGCTCAAGTC
The DNA here is from genome assembly GCF_036701875.1 of Microcoleus sp. MON1_C5. NCBI lineage: Bacteria > Bacillati > Cyanobacteriota > Cyanophyceae > Oscillatoriales > Microcoleaceae > Microcoleus > Microcoleus sp. MON1_C5. The sequence goes on from NZ_JAUBRN010000150.1 coordinate 1,015, forward strand.
TTGTCCTGGAATTATTCCCAAAGGTGGTTCTCCTGTGACTACTGCACCACATTCTAGGCATTTACACGATTGTGTCTGATATTCAACGACCTCGATTGGTTTTGCTACTAGAGTTGCTACTTGCTGTCTGTGGATGTTAATTACTTCACTTAATTCTTGAGAGCCACAATTGAGACAGATGTCGGGCGTGCTAATTTCGGTTCTGTCTACTCGTCCAAACCCTTTGCGAGTTTTCCCTTGATGACCTGGTTGTCCGCCTGGTTTCTTTTTTTGGTCTGCTTCTGTTTTGACTGTTGCTTTCTCTGGTTTTAGAAGCAGATCCGTGGATGGGGGAATTGAAGAAGTTTTACTGGTTGTTCGACCTTTTCCCGTAGCAATGGCTAGTTTTTCTTGTAATTCTTCAATGATTTTTTGCAGCCCCAGTACCATTTCTACCAGTTGTGCTTGGCTCAAATGCTCGATTTCGGTTTTTTTCGGCTCTCTGGTGGCTGCGGGCTTTTTCATTCGTTTATTATATCAGCTTTTGTCACTGAAGTTTTTTTGACCTGAATCCTTACTTCAGAGAAATAACCCAAGAGTGGTGAAAAAGCCTGTTTCAAAATTCATCTCCAAAAAAGTTCAACATAGAGGTACT
>NZ_JAUBRN010000077.1:0-24972 GCF_036701875.1 Microcoleus sp. MON1_C5
GAGGTACTGGAATAATAATGAATCCTCCTGTATTTATTGTTTTAAGCACTGCCTAGCCCTTAACTGAACCGTATTGAGGCGGAACTACCCCGCAGGGGGTAAGTTCCGATTAAACGACGGCTGCACTAACTAATTGTTGTTACAAATCGTCGTTACAGCTACTCATGCTTAGCGATTTTAATTTTGAATGCCCTGCAAGTAACTTCAAGCGACCGTCCTAATTGAGACCTGGCGGTCTAACGCCACGTTCACCGATTTGCCCAGTAGACATCTCCAATAATTACGAAAAACAGGGCTGAAACCCTAATAATATCGTTCAAAATTTAGAATTTCTGGAGATGTCTAGTGGAATGTTTTGTTAAGCTGAGTCCTCGAAACGACCCTTCTGCTCCGCCCAATTCAGAAGTGCATCCAGAGCAGGGCACAAAGCCTGTCCCCACGCGGTCAGCCTATATTCAACCTTAGGCGGTACCTGCGGATAGATCTTTCGGATCACAATCCCGTCAGCTTCCAGCGTCTTTAATTGCTGGGACAGCATCTTTTGGGAGATGCCCGGAATAAGTTTCTCGAAATCAGAATAGCGCTGCACTTTGCCGTCGAACAAATGAAAGAGGATGACCAGCTTCCAGCGCCCTTCCAGCAACCGTATCACTTCTGCGACCTCTGCCGCTGCCGTCGAGGGGGTGTAAACCTTTCTCATAGGTGTGCAACTTACTTTTTCGTGCGTTCTTGATTATTTGCAAGTCTAAGCAGAGAATTCTTGTACAGCAACTTTCCAGCAAGAGAAACAAAAATGAATCTGCAACTGGCTGAATCGATCGGCACCTATTTCGTCACCTGTAACGGCACAGACACTACCCGGATAACGGATTGTTTCACGCAGAATGCCGTAGTGTTTGACGAAGGCAAGACTCATCGAGGGCATGGAGCGATTCAGTCGTGGCTTCAGGAGTCGCGGAAAAAATTTGAATATTGTACAGAGCCAATTAGCACCGCTCAAGTGGGAGAGTCTGTGACAGTCGTTGCCAAAATCACCGGGAATTTTCCCGGCAGTCCGATACAACTCCGTCACTCTTTTCAACTTAAAAGTGGCAAAATCCAATCTCTGGAGATTAACTGATGTCTATGAATTTAGAACTGAACGGGAAACGAGTATTGGTTACTGCTGGCACCAAAGGAATTGGTGGAGCCGTTGTCACTCTCTTTCAAGATTGTGGAGCCAGTGTGCTGACTGCGGCACGAGTCCGCCCTCGCTCCTTTCCAGAAAAACTGTTTATCTCCGCCGATCTGACGACCCTAGAGGGATGTAACGCTGTGGTGGACGCCGTTAACGAACGTCTTGGTGGCGTAGATATCATCGTTCATGTGTTGGGTGGTTCATCAGCACCGGCTGGCGGTTTTGCGGCACTCGACGATCGAGAATGGCAACAGGAATTGAATCTCAACCTTTTTCCCGCAGTACGCCTAGACCGCGCCCTACTGCCCGGAATGGTGACGCAAGGGGAGGGGGTAATTATCCATGTCACATCAATTCAACACCAGCTTCCCCTGCCGGACTCAACCACTGCTTATGCGGCAGCCAAAGCCGCGCTTTCAACCTACAGCAAAAGCTTGTCTAAAGAAGTCGCGCCAAAAGGTGTACGAGTCTTGCGCGTGTCTCCGGGATGGGTAGAAACCGAGGCATCCGTGGCTTTAGCCGAACGCCTTGCCCAACAAGCAGGCACCGATTACGAAGGAGGCAAGCGGATCATTATGGAATCGCTGGGTGGCATTCCACTCGGGCGACCATCAACACCGGCTGAAGTGGCAAATCTGATCGCGTTTTTGGCATCACCGCGCGCAGCGTCTATTACCGGTACAGAACACGTGATTGACGGAGGAACTGTCCCAACAGCTTAACCGGAACTTCCCCCGTATGCGGGGGAGTTCCGTTTAGGGAACAGTCAACAGTCAACCATCATTCCGGTGTCACCGGAATTGATATCAACTACATTCTCTGACTACTTGATAGAAATCTTTGCGCCCACAGCTTCAAGCTGTTTCTTCATTTCTTCAGCAGCTTCCTTAGCAATAGCTTCCTTAACTGCCTTCGGTGCGGCTTCTACCAAGTCTTTTGCTTCCTTCAGACCCAGACCGGTAATTGCGCGGACTTCCTTCAGAATGGCGATTTTCTTGTCAGCAGGAACTTCTTCGAGCATCACAGTAAACTCGGTTTGCTCTTCTACTGGTTCAGGAGCCGCTCCACCACCCATACCGGGCATCATCATCATGCCGCCTACAGGAGCAGCAGCGCTGACGCCGAAAGCTTCTTCAATTTGCTTGACCAATTCAGATGCTTCGAGCAAAGTCAAAGACTTAAGTTTGTCCAAGATTTCATCAGTTGCAGTAGACATTTTTTGAACTCCTAGTTCGATTTGATTAATTGTCAGTTGTCAGTTGTCAGTTGTCAGTTGTCAGTTGTCAGTTGTCAGTTGTGAATTTTAAGTTCAAGATTTCTTAATTCAAAACTCAAAATTCCAAACCAAAACTATTTAAGTAGATGCGCTTTCTGCTTCAGGTTCTGCTTCAGGTTGTGCTGGTGCTTCTGCTTCAGGTTGTGCTGGTGCTTCTGCTTCAGGTTGTGCTGGTGCTTCTGCTTCAGTTTGTGCTGGTGCTTCTGCTTCAGGTTGTGCTGGTGCTTCTGCTTGAGCTTCTGCTGGTGCTTCTGCTTCTACTGCTGCGGAATCGCCGTCTTTTTCAGCATAAGCCTTAAGACCGCGAGCGATCGAAGTAGGAACTTGATTGATACCCACAGCCAACTTGGTTGCGACACCGTTGATAGCGCCAGCAATTTGAGCCATGAGTTGTTCTTTCGACGGCAGATCGGCTAATGCTTTAACATCAGCTTCTTTCAGCACCCGTCCTTCCATCACGCCGCCGCGAAGTTCAGTCTTCTTAGAGACTTTTTGGAATTCTTGGTAAGCTTTAATCGCGCCGCCAATATCTTCTTGCACGAACAGAAACGCCGACGTACCGGTCAGCAATTCCTGTATCGGCTGCCAGGTTTCGTTGCCTTCAACCGCAATTCGCATCAGCGTGTTTTTTGCCACTTGGCAACTGCTGCCTTTGGGACGCAAACGCCGACGCAAATCTGTAATTTCAGCAACAGTTAAGCCCGTGTAGTCAATTACGATCGCCAGTTGAGATTCGCTCAAGGTTTGCTTGAGGTCTGCAATAATCTCATTTTTTACTGCTAAAGTTTTGCCCATACTTATTTCACCTCCTTTTAGGATCGAAAACTGCCCACCAAAAACCCCGACCTTAGAGCCGGGGCAGAGAATTAAAAATTAACAAGTCAGAATTAAAAATAGAAAATTTCTAATCTTTGAGTCTTGAGTTTTTATTTCTTCAGCCTCGGCAGGAAATTAAGCGGTCGGCACCTGCGGTCTTCAGCTTATTGATTTTTGATTAGGCTATCATCAGAAGGCAGAGATTAGCAAGGGTCTGGCGTAAGTCTTGTGAGAGATTTACACAGACAGCCGAAGCTGTCTTTTACCTTCTGCCTTCTGCTTAATTCTGTACTAGGCAGCATCAAGTTTGGTATCGCGCAGAGCACTGATATCGACTTCGATCGACGGGCCCATTGTTGCGGATACGTACAGACTGCGCCAGTAGCGACCTTTAGCACCAGAAGGACGGTTGCGGTCAACAGTTTCTTGCAAAGCATGAAGGTTGACCAGCAAATCTTCCGCTGAGAAAGCTGCCTTGCCAAACATAACATGAACGATGCCAGTTCGATCGGCACGGAATTCTAGTTTACCACCTTTAAACTCGTTGATCGCCTGAGCAATGTCAGTCGTCACCGTGCCACCTTTCGGAGAAGGCATCAAACCGCGCGGGCCCAACAACCGACCCAATTTTGCCACCAACGGCATCACGTCTGGGGTAGCAATCAGGCAATCGAAGTCCATCATGCCCTTCTGAATTTCATCGATCAACTCTTCAGAACCAGCAATATCCGCGCCGGCATTTAGAGCTTCTTTAACTTTTTCGCCCTTAGCAATCACCGCAATTCTGACTACTTGACCAGTTCCTTTTGGTAGCGATACAGTTGTCCGCAACTGTTGGTCAGTATATTTCGGGTCAATTCCCAAACGGATGTGAGCTTCAGCAGCTTCGCCAAACTTAGCGGTTGCTGTTTCTTTCAAAAGTTGCAGAGCTTCCAGCGGTAGATAAGGTCTGTCTTCAACTTTCTTTTGAAGTTCTTGCAGTCTTCGGGATACTTTCTTTGCCATTGTTATCTCCTGGGGTCAGTCGATTTTAGATTTTAGATTTTAGATTTTAGATTGAACCTATCGGACAATCTTAAAATCTACCCGTTTTCGGTTACTAGCGAAGCTTTGCTTCTCCCCCTGAACCGACTTAGGATTTGCGATTGGAGCTTGAAGATTTTAGCTTCAAAATCAGGAATTTTGGATTAGCAATTTGGAACTTGGACTAGGAAAACTCTTCCTTCTTCCTTCTTCCTTCTTCCTTCTTCCTTCAATCCGCGATCGCCACGCCCATATTTTTAGCCGTTCCTGCCACAATTTTCATAGCAGCCTCAACATCATTAGCATTGAGGTCAGGCATTTTGGTTTCAGCGATTTCTCGCAACTGAGCCTGTGTAATCGTCCCTACTTGCTTGCGGTTAGGTTCTCCCGAACCTTTAGCAATGCCAGCCGCTTTTTGAATCAAAACCGACGCCGGCGGGGTTTTGAGAATAAACGTAAAACTGCGGTCTTCAAAAACCGAAATTTCTACCGGAACCACCAGACCTGCTTGGTCTGCGGTTCTAGCATTGTACTCCTTGCAAAACATCATAATATTGACGCCGTGCTGACCCAGGGCTGGGCCGATCGGAGGAGCTGGGTTGGCTTTTCCCGCCGTAATCGCCAACTTAATTACTGCAACAACTTTCTTTGCCATTAGTTAGTTCTGTTTCTGAACCTGATTGAACTCCAATTCTACAGGCGTATCGCGCCCAAAAATCGAGAGTAAAACTTTGAGCTTGTTTCGTTCCGGGCTAACTTCAATCACATCACCTTCAAAATCCTTAAACGGCCCGGAAAGTACCACAACGTGGTCTCCAGTAGACATCGATACTTTGACAACCGGTTCTGATTCCTGAGCGTTTCTGAAGATCCGTTCTACTTCTGAATGACTCAGAGGTAGCGGTTTGACGTGACCCCTGCCGCGCCCGTAGCGGCGTTTCTGCTCTGCCCCGACAAAATTAATTACATTCGGGGTATTCTTGATCACCTGCCACGTATCCTCGTCCATAAACATACGGATGAGTACGTAGCCGGGAAAGATTTTTTCATCTGACTGCCGCCTGGAACCGTCTTTGCCGACTTTGATTGCCGGAGTTTGCGGAATTTCTACTTGAACGATGCGATCGGCAACATCCAAAGTTTGAATCCGCTGCTGCAAGTTTGCCTTCACGCGCTTTTCGCAGCCCGAGGCAACTTGAACAGCATACCAGCGAGCATCAATCTCCGGCACCTCTGGCGATGCTGCCTGTGCCGTCGCTTCTGTGGAATACTCAGATTCTTCTGATGCAAAAGTCATGGCCCAAACACCTTTCCCGCGCCCCAGTTAAAGAAATTATCCACCAAATAGATCAGGCTTGCTGAGAGGATTACCATCAAAAGCACGGCCAAAGACTCGCTGATTAACTGCTGCCGACTCGGCCAAACCACTTTGTCGAGTTCTTCTCTAGTTTCCTTAAAAAAACCCGCAGGATTAAACCCAGGCGCCGTTATTTCTTGAGTTTCTTGAGCTTGGTCTTTTTTCGCCACGATTCAATCCTCCTTGCGATTTTAGATTTTAGATTTTAGATTTTAGATGGTGTGAGTGGCCCGCGGCTCTCAGATTTTGTGACACTAACCACTTACGCCCAAGTCCCAAATCTCAAATCTAAAGCCACGACTTTTTTACAAGCCCAACCTATCAACTGTGTAACTGCCGATCGCCGAAACCGACGAGCCAGAAGCGACACCGAGCATTTGTTGATGGCATTTTTTGCGAACCGCCCACAAAAATTAATTCTACCCGAAAGTTTGCGGTTTTGACTGTTGCCAGCCAATAATCCGGGCGCTTTCGGGCAGAATTTAAAGTTTGGTGATTCAGCGCGCCCTGGAGGACTTGAACCCCCGACATCAGGTTTTGGAGACCTGCGTTCTACCAACTGAACTAAGAGCGCACAGGTGAGGTTGCTGAAATTCGCTTAACCCCTAGATTTCTATTTTAACACAGTGCGCTCATAAATGGGAAACTTTTTTTTGAAATTTTTCAATTTCCCATAAACCATGAACCAAGGGAAAGCTGGGTGCATTCCTACAGGGAGCGATCGAACCGCTGTTTGACGCGAGTAGCTTTGCCCACCCGATCGCGCAGGTAGTAAAGTTTTGCTCTGCGGACTTTCCCGCGGCGCATCACTTGGATCGTGGCGATGCGGGGCGAGTGAATCAAAAACACCCGTTCCACTCCGACGCCCTGAAACACGCGGCGGACGGTGATTGTTTCATTAATCCCGCCGTTACGCATGGCAATCACAGTCCCTTCGTAGGGCTGAACCCGTTCTTTGTTACCCTCTCTAATTTTCACGCCGACTCGCACTGTGTCGCCCACGTAAATTTCCGGGAGTTGTTTATTAAGTTCTTGCTTGACTCTATTTATTTCTTCCGTTTCTATAGAACGGATTATTTCTGCGCCTTTCATGGGATTTACCAAAACTCACAATCCCTTATCATATATCGAAATGCCCGTTTTATGTCAAAAAAATTCTATGTTAAATACCTCTGAGGTCGTATTTCTGCAACTGGGGGCAATGGCTGCACTCGCCTTCTACGTCGCCGCCAACTTGGGGGCAAACGATGTCGCTAACTCGATGGGGACATCCGTAGGCTCGAAGGCGCTAACGCTGCAGCAGGCAATAATTGTTGCAGGCATACTGGAGTTTTCCGGCGCAGTGCTGTTCGGGCAAGGCGTTTCCGAAACTCTCGCAACAGGAGTTGTGAATGCACAAGTGTTCGCTGCCCAACCGCAAGTATTTTTAATCGGGATGGTGTCAGTGCTGATAGCTTGCGGGATCTGGCTGCAAATCGCTACCAGTCGAGGTTTGCCAGTTTCTTCATCCCATGCAGTGGTGGGCGCGATCGCGGGTTTTAGCTGTGTTGCAGCCGGAATTAATGCAGTTGATTGGCGAACCATCGGCACCATCTCCCTAACTTGGGTGGCGACACCTGTTGCCAGCGGTGCTTTAGCCGCGCTATTTTACAGTGTGGTGAAGTATTCGATTCTCGATCGGCCAGATCCTCTATCTCAAATGCGCGAGTGGATACCTTGGCTGAGTGCAGCAATGCTGAGCGTATTTGGGATAATTGTACTGCCGTCTGTTGTGGATGTTGCTTTGGTGCAGACAGGGGCGATCGCCCTAGCGCACGATCGATTTGGCTGGAATCTGCCCATTCACGATGTTGTCATTGGCATTGGGAGTATTGGGGCGATCGCCCTGACACTCAATAGCTGGAAGAAATTAGAATCAGTTGAGAAGGAAGAAGAAAGAAGGAAGAAGGAAGAAGGAAGAGGAGATAAGGGATTCGGCCCAAGTACAAACTCTTCCCCCACTCCGACACTCCGTCACTCTCTCATCGAGCAACAAATGGCGAGATTTCAAGTCTTGAGCGCCTGTTTTGTAGCATTTTCCCACGGTTCCAACGACGTAGGAAATGCAGTTGCTCCCCTAGCTGCGATCGCCTACATCCGGCGCACAGGTTCCTTTCCCTCAGAAGATTTCAGCGTTCCCCTCTGGATTTTAGTCGTCGGAGGCGCAGGAATAGTCATCGGTTTAGCCATCTGGGGCAAAAATGTAATTGCCACAGTCGGCGAAAAAATCATCGAACTCCAACCAAGCGGCGGATTTTGCGCGGAATTAGCCACAGCCACCACAGTTTTGCTAGCATCCCGCTTCGGTTTGCCAGTTTCCACATCCCACGCTTTAGTCGGCGCAGTTGTCGGAGTCGGGCTGATCAAAGCTTGGAAATCAGTACGCTTGCAAACTTTGCTGTCCATTGGTTCGGCTTGGCTGGTGACAATTCCGATCGCAGCAGGTTTGGCTGCTATCATCTTCAGCATCGCGCAATCCATTGGGCAATTTTAGATTTTAAATTTTAGATTGAGGCATTTCAGAAGAGTCAACAGTTAACTAATCCTTCTGATTGCCTCGGTTGGGATAAACTCGCGAAGGCAAAAGTTTCCAAGCCGCAGCATCTGCACCCCAGTTGCGAAAAATCTTTACAGACGCGAAAATTTTAGCGAAACGCCAATTATAGCCACGCTTCCAGTCAGCGGGCCACTGGGCGGTTTCGTCAACAGCTTGCAAAGCTCGGACTTCAGCTTCGAGTGCTGCGGCGTGGCGCTGCATGATGATTTCTAGTTGCAAAAAGTGTTCTTCGGGCGATCGCAATTTTTTTACATCCTACAAACGTGATAACGGTGATTTTACCGGACATCCGATTGCCCACTTCTTCATCACTAATAATAATTTCCCATATCAAACCGGGTGGCGGCGCACAAGGACGCGGGTTCCTCAATCACTTAATTCCTTCTCCAAGCAATGCTTTAGCTGTTGAGCCAGCACCTCGACGCAAGGCTTTCTCAACATAGTAAGGTGATTCCCAGGAACTCTAATCACCTCTACTTTTTCCGTCGTTAATTCGCTCCACCCAAGAGTCGGATCTTGATGACTCATGCTTAGCTGTTCCCTCGATCTAAACAGAGTAATTCGCTGCGGATAAATTTTCGGTACATAGCTGATAGTTGCTTGACTGTTAGCCTGAAATACAGTAAACATCGAAGGAATTGCCAGCTCGCGCCAGTTGGGTTTTTTTGACTCCTGAGATAGGATGCTAACCATAACAGCCTGTTTCCAATTCCAGCGATGCAAAAAATTAGCTGCCAAATTAAGCATCTTATTTAATTTCGGAAACCGGCCAGCAAGACCGCCACTTTGAACATTTTCCGCAGCAGCCACCAAGCGAAAATAATCTACTACAAAAGGCCAGATAGAGCGCGAAACAGTAGTCAGAAGAAACTTGCAACCATCCCACAAAGAAGGTTTGTTAGCAGAAACCGGCGCTAAATTATCCAGCACAGCAAGTAAAGCCACTTCATCCCCCGCTGCGAGCAACTGTTGAGCCATCTCAAAAGCAACCAAACCTCCAAAAGACCAGCCTCCTAAAAAATAAGGCCCTTTTGGTTGAACTGTACGCAAGGCTGCGATGTAGTCAGCCGCCATGTCTTCAATCCTAGTTAGCGGAGAACTTTCGCCGTCAATCCCTTTAGGTTGCAGCCCGTAAAACGGTTGATTTTCTCCTAGCTGAAACGCTAACTCGACATAAGGAAAAACCACGCCAAAGATGGGATGGACGCAGAAGAAAGGCGGCTTTTTGCCGCGAGGCTTAATTGCAACTAAAGGCGACCATTCCAGAGAATTTGTTTCTGAAGATAGCGAATCGGCTAAACCTTCAATTGTGGGATTTAAAAAAAGAGCAGACAGCGGTAATTCGCGCTCAAATTGCTGGTTAATCTCATTGATGAGGCGGATGGCCAGCAGGGAATCTCCACCCAAATCGAAGAAGTTATCGCGAATGCCAACGCACTCTGCGTTGAGGATTTCGGCCAAAATTTTGGCGAGGGTTGACTCGGTTGGTGTGCGAGGTGCAATGCAGCTTTTATCTATTGAATTGCTAGTTAGATTTCCCGGTGCAGGTAGGCGCCGGCGGTCGATTTTACCATTGGGAGTTAGGGGCAGAAAATCCATCGCCACAAAAGCACTGGGAATCATGTAATTGGGCAGTTGTTGTTTGAGGAAATTGCGTATTTCCACAGGATTAATCGTCTGATTTTGATTGAGGACGACATAAGCAACTAGGCGTTTGTTGCCCGACAAATCATCCACAGCAACCGCCGCTGTTTCTTTGACTGCTGGATGCTGAACCAGCAGCGCTTCAATTTCTCCCAATTCTATTCGATAACCGCGAAGTTTTACCTGTGCGTCAGTGCGGCCTAAAAACTCAATATTGCCGTCGGGAAAATAGCGAGCTAAGTCACCAGTTTTATAAATTCGTTCTCCTGCTTTCTGGCTAAACGGATTAGCAATAAATCGCTGGGCGGTTAATTCGGGGCGGTTCAGGTAGCCTCGCGCCAATCCGCTGCCGCCGATGTACAATTCACCGGGAATTCCCACGGGTACAGGCTGTAAATTTTCATCTAAAATATAGAGTTGAGTGTTGGCAATTGGGCGGCCGATGGGCGGTTTTTTGCGTGAAGCGAAGCTATCCCGCAGGGAATCGCCAATTTCGGCCAAACTTGACCAGACAGTCGCTTCTGTAGGGCCGTAAGCGTTAAAAAATCTGCGCCCAGAAGCCCAGCGTTTAACAACATCGGGGGAACAGGATTCGCCCGCACAGATGATTGTTTGCAGTGCGGGAAGTTTGGCGTTTGGAAGGACAGCTAGCAGCGAGGGCGGGAAGGTAGCGTGAGTAATAGCATTGTTCTGCAAAAATTGGATTAATGTTTGTCCGGGCAACAAAGATTCTTTCTTGGCACAGTAAAGTGTTGCTCCGGTTCCCAAGGCCATGACAATCTCAAAGATTGAGGCATCAAAACTCAGGGAGGCGAATTGCAAAATGCGGTGATTTGAGTTTAAGTTAAAAGCTTCTATTTGAGCTAGGGCTAAGTTGTAGAGTCCCCGATGTTCGATTAAAACGCCTTTGGGTTTTCCGGTTGAACCCGATGTGTAGATGACGTAGGCAAGGTTTTCCGGTAGGATATTTGTAGTTGGATTTTCGGGGCTTTGTTGAGCAATAATTTCTCTGTCGGAGTCCAAACACACTACTGAAAAAACTCCGAAATTTTCCGGCTGGGTTAATTTTATTGCTAAGTGTTGCTGAGTTACCAAAATCGACACCTGAGCATCTTCTAACATGAAGTTAAGGCGCTCTTGAGGATAAGTTGGATCTAAAGGCAGGTAGGCTGCGCCTGCTTTGATAATGCCTAGCAATCCGACGATCGCATCTAAGGAACGTTCTACACAAAGGCCCACTAAAACTTCTGGTGCTGCTCCCAATTGCTGCAAGTAATGTGCAAGTTGGTTGGCTCGGCTGTTGAGTTGGCGGTAGGTTAACTGCTGGTTTTCAAAGACGGCGGCGACAGCATCGGGCGTTAGCGGAGCCCTCGAAGAGGATCGCGCGACTCGCTCTTCAAATAGGTGATGGAAACACTGGTTTTGCGGATAATCTCTCTCAGTGTCATTCCAATCGATTAATAATTGCTGGTATTCTGGCGCTGTCAGCAAAGCCAAGTCGCTGAGGTGCTGTTTGGGATTGGCAACAATGGCTTCAAGCAGGGTGTGGAAATGTCCCGCCATGCGCGCAATTGTGGCGCTATCAAATAAATCTGTGCTGTAGACAAATTGCCCTTGAATACTTCCTGCATCTTCCCACAAGTGGCACTCTAAATCGAGCTTGGCGGTTCCCGCGTCAAAGTCGATCGCCTCTCCAACGATTCCCGGCAATTCTAGCGCTGCTACAGGAGTGTTTTGCAGGCTGAAACTAACTTGAAATAGGGGGTTGCGGCTCAACTCGCGATCGGGGTGCATTTCCTCAACCAACTTCTCGAAGGGCAAATCTTGGTGAGCGTAGGCTGCCATTGCGACGTTTTTCACCCGATGCAATAATTCCCGAAAAGTTGGGTTTCCTGATAAATCTGCACGCAGCACCAAACTGTTGACAAAAAAACCGATTAATGCTTCTATTTCGCTCTGGTTGCGATTGGCGATCGGCGTTCCTACTGCAATATCTACTTGTCCTGTATAGCGGTACAGCAAAGTTTGAAAAGCGGCTAGTAGAGTGATAAATAAAGTCGCGCTTTCTTGCTGGCTCAATGACTTTAGCGCCTCGCTCAAAGCAGGTGATAGTGTTATAAATTGTTTGGCGCCGCGATAGGATGGAACGGCTGGTCTTTGCCTGTCTGTTGGTAGATTGAGTGCGGTAATTCCGTTTAACTGCTGCCGCCAATAAGCTAACTGCGTTTCTAATACTTCGCCCTGCAACCATTGGTGCTGCCACTCTGCAAAGTCGGCGTACTGCACGGGCAGTGCTGGTAAGTGCGATCGCTCATTTTTTACAAATGCTGTGTAGAGCGTTCCTAGCTCTCGAATTAGGACTCCAATCGACCAACCATCAGCCACAATATGATGTAAATTCAGCAACAATATATGTTCTGTTTCACTGAGTTTTAGGAGCGTTACTTTGAATAACGGCCCGGCGGCTAAATCGAAGGGGCATTGTGCTGCATCGGTTGCGAGTTGCAGCGCTGCGGTTTCCTGCTGATTTGGCGCGAGATTTTGTAAGTCGATTGTGGGGAGGGATACGGTTAAAATGGGAGCAATAATTTGTACGAGTTCCCCTTCCAAAAGCGTAAAAGTGGTGCGTAAAGTTTCGTGCCGCTGCACAATTTCGTTGAAGGTTTGCTCTAAGGATCTGAAGTTGAGGGAACCTGTTAAGCGGAGTGCTGCTGAGACATTGTAGAAAGGATTGCCCGGTGCTAATTGATTGAGGAACCAAAGCCGCTGCTGGGCAAAGGATGCCGGGAAGACGAAAACTTCTGTTTCTTGCTGCATATTTATCGAAAGTGTACCCTGTTCAACAGCGCTCCTTTTTATTTACTTTCTTGATTAAAAGATGATAGCTTCATCCGCCGACTGTCCCGAGAAATCGCCACTAAAGCAGGAGCTTTAATATTAGCATCGCTCTCTTTTAAATTCTCCACAATCTTAGATAATTCTGCAATTGTCGGTGCTTCAAAAACGCGGCGCAAAGGCAACTCTACCGCGAAAGCATCTCGCACTCTAGAAACAAGCTGAGTCGCCAGCAGCGAATGGCCTCCTAATTCAAAGAAATTGTCCCGGATACCCACTCGCTTTATCCCCAAAACCTCAACCCAAATTTTCACTAAAACTTCCTCAATAGAAGTCTGAGGCGCAACATAACCGCCAGCCCATTCTAACTTAATCGGCTCCGGTGCAGGCAAAGCGAGGCGATCGACCTTTCCGTTAGGCGTCACAGGTAGCGACTCCAGCACCACAAAAGCCGACGGAACCATATATTCCGGCAGTTTTTCTGCTAGATAAGCCTGCAAGTGTGGCACTAATTTCCGTGCTACTTTACCTTGTAAGGGATTATTAGCATAAGAGCGCCAAGGACGCAAGTTATCGCTTCGGGTTTCTCGCACAAAATCTCTGGTTTTGCCCCGTGCAAACACTACATCGTAGCGCCCTTGACTGTCGGAATTAGACCAACTAATATTAACATTATACGGAACTTCCAAAGCATACCACGCTTCGGGATCTACTCCTAAATTCTCGACTTTTTCCACGGCTTTCTGCAACTGACCTGCTGTTGGAAATTTATCGACAACAGACAGCAATTCTGCCGTTTTCACCGCAGCAGTTACCCGCGCATTAGGCACATTAGCAATTCTTAAAACATCGAGTTGATTTTGCAATAATATTTGTTGCACCTTGGAAACAGTCAGATTCTGATTTTCCTCCAACCAATCCAGCCGTTTTTCGGCCCTGCACTCCCCTTTTGGCGATGATTTGTGGCGTGCTGTTTCAGACGCAATATGCAGAATCGCATTGTAACGAAAATCAGTTAACTCATTGTGATAACTACCGCGAATTAATTGAATCTCTACGCCGTCAATCTGCGGAAATCGCTGCTTTAATGCGCCCAAAAAATCTGGATCAATAACTAACTCTGTTTCTTGAAAAATTTGCATTTGTACTCGCTGCTGCAACTGTTCGGCCGCGAGAGAAGGTTCGGCTTGATACAGTTGTACGGAAGCGTGGAAAGCTGCCAGCAACGGCAAGCTGCGGACATCTCCGATGAATATAAAGCCGCCGGGAGCAGTTGCTTTCACCGCACCTTCTAGCACCTGCACGAGATAGTCGATATTTGGGAAATATTGCACGACAGAATTGAGAATTACCGCGTCAAAAGCTGCTGTCTCTACTCCTTCAAAGTCTGTCGCCATTTTCTGAAGCAGCGTTACATTAGCTAACTCTTGATTTGCCAAGTGCTGCCGAATATAGTTGAGCGAAATAGGTGAAAAGTCTGTTCCGCAATATTGAGTGCAGCGAGAGGCAATTTGGAACAGCAACAAACCTGTGCCGCAGCCAATTTCTAACACTCGGCTAGGCTGCAAAGCTAAAATTTGGGCGGCTTGATTGTTCGCCCAGTCGCGCATCTGTTCTGCTGGGATTGGCTGATTAGTATAACTGCTATTCCAGCCGACAATATTAAAGGTTGGATCTGAATCAACAGCAGGTTGATTGTAAGTTTCATTGTAGAGCATTTGCCACTGCAAAACCTGTTCGTCCTGCAATTGCATTATTTGGTTTTTTTCGCGGGCAACGCTATATTCTGGATTCAGGGCAATATAAGCTACTAAACGTTTATCTCCATGTCCATCTTCCGAAGCTATTGCTACAGTTTGCTGCACGGCCGGATGTTGAGTTAATACTGTCTCGATTTCTCCTAATTCGATGCGGAAACCGCGAATCTTTACTTGTTCGTCAATGCGTCCTAAAAATTCAAGGTTGCGATCGCCTCTGTAGCGCACTAAGTCGCCGGTTTTGTAAATTCGCTCTCCTGAATTTGGTTTAAAAGGATTGACAATAAAGCGCTGTGCGGTTAAATCTGGGCGGTTGAGGTAGCCGCGAGCGAGTCCGTTTCCGCCGATGTACAATTCGCCAACAACGCCCACTGGTACGGGCTGCAAATATTTGTCTAATATGTAGATTTGAGTGTTAGCAATGGGGCGGCCAATTGTCGGGGCGATGTCTGTTTGCTCTGTTGCAGGAATATAACCGGAAGTTGTGACGACGGTGTTTTCGGTTGGGCCGTAATTATTTACTAGCTTAAATGGATGGGATTTTAAAGGATGTTGTTGCAGTTTTTCGCCGCCTGCGAGCAAGATTCGCAACGCTGTTGTTTGAGGCCAATCTAATAGCAAAACTTTCTCGGCTAAAGGTGTTGGCAAAAAGCTAATTGTAATGGCTTTTGATACTAACCAGTTTTGCAGTTTTTCAGGATCTCGCCTGATGTCATCTTCTGGAAAGTAGATGCTAGCTCCTGCGGCGAGATAAGGCCAAATTTCCCACCCGCAAGCATCAAAGCCGATCGCTGCTATTTGCGTTGCTCGATCGCCCGCTGACACCCCAAACTCTCTTTGATGCCAAAAAACGAGATTTAACAAGCTCCCGTGCTCAATTTCCACTCCTTTGGGCTTTCCCGTGGAGCCGGAGGTATAAATCGCGTAAACCAGATTTTCGGCTGTGGCTGCGCTGGTGGGATTGTCGGCGATTTCTTGGGAAATCATCTCCCAGTCTGTGTCTAGAAAAACAACCCTTGGATGGTGAATTTTATCATCTGACTGTGTTTCTAAATTTTGCACTTCGCCATCATCCACCAGGGAATAAATTCCCTGGCTCATAGCTGAAGTCGGCTGAAGCCGACTGGAAACTTGTCCTCCTTCAGTCGTCTTTAGACGACTTTCGCTATTAGACAGGGAATTTATTCCCTGGCGGGTAAGCAATACTGACACTTGAGCATCTTTTAGCATAAAGCTCGATCGCTCAGCAGGATAGCTCGGATCTAAAATTAGGTAAGCTCCTCCCGCTTTCAGGATACCCAACATCCCCACAATCAGATCGAGCGATCGCCCGCAGCAAAGCCCGACTAAAACTTCCGCCCCAACCCCAATTTTTTGCAAATAACGTGCTAGTTGGTTGCTGCGGAGATTTAGCTCTCGATAGGTGACTCGCTCCTCTCCAAATACCAGCGCCACCGCCTCCGGTGTCCGATCTGCCTGCATTTCAAATAGCTGATGGATGCACAAATCTTGCGGATAATCTGCCTGAGTATTGTTGCATTCAACTAACAAACGATCGCGCTCTTTGGCGCTCAAATATTGCAAGTTTGCTATCCGCTGTTCGGGATTTGTCACAATCCTTTCTAACAAGGTTTGAAAATGCCCTAACATTCGGGTAATCGTAGCTTCATCAAATAAATCGGCGCTGTAAATAACCATGCCGCCGATCCCCTCCGAGCTATCAACCCACAGCTTATTGCTGGGCGATTGGTTGCTTCCCGAGGTGTTGGGCGATCGCTCCCACAAATGAAACTCCAAATCAAACCGCGCTGTACCCACATCTAACTGCTGCGGGCTGAGTGTTAATTCTGGCAATTCTAACCGATTCCCCGGCGCGTTTTGCAGCGCAAACGCCACCTGAAATAAGGGATTTTGGTTCAACGCGCGATCGGGGTGCAGTTCTTCTACTAACTTCTCAAACGGCAAATCTTGGTGAGCGTAAGCTCCTAATGCTACCTCTTTGACTCGGTTTAAAACTTCCCGAAAAGTAGGATTTCCCGACAAATCGGTACGCAACACCAAACTGTTGACAAAAAAACCGATTAATGCTTCAATTTCACTGCGGTTGCGATTGGCGATCGGCGAACCTACAACGATATCTTCTTGCTGGGCGTAATGGTAAAGCAACGTTTTAAAAGCTGCCAGCATTGTCATAAACAGCGTCACTCCTTCGCGCTGGCTCAACGTTTCTAAAGCCTCGCTCAGTTGTTTTGGCAGTTGCAAAAATTGCCTTTTGCCTCGGTAACTTTGGATTGCTGGCCTGGGTCGATCCGCAGGCAAATTTAGCATAGAAATGCCGTTTAACTGCTGTCTCCAGTAAGCAAGCTGCGTTTCTAAAACTTCCCCTTGCAGCCATTCGCGCTGCCATTTGGCAAAATCAGCATACTGGATCGACAAAGCCGGTAAAGGCGAAGGTTTTTCGCTAGCAAATGCCGTGTAAAGTGCGCCTAATTCCTGAATTAGCACTCCGATAGACCAACCATCGGAGACAATGTGGTGCATATTCAGCATTAGTAAATATTCGGCATCATCTAACTGCAATAATGTGACTCGCAGCAACAAGTCATTGGACAAATTGAAAGAGCGTTGAGCTTCCTCAGTGGTGAGCCGGTTTGCTTCAGTTTGTCGAGATTCCTTTGGCAACTTTCGCAAGTCCACTACATTAATCGGGAGGTGGAAAGCAACAGCTATTCTCTGAACAGGTTGCCCCGAAACTACTGCTAAAGTCGTGCGTAAAGCTTCGTGGCGGCGCACAATTTCATTGAAGGTTTGTTGCAGCGCCGAAAAATTGAGCGAACCTGTCAAACGCAAGGCTGCGGGAACATTATAAAAAGGATTGTTCGGGACTAATTGGTCGAGAAACCACAAGCGCTGCTGTGCAAAGGAAAGGGGTAGATTTCCTTCCCGCCCCATAGAAACAATCGGTGTATGAGTTAAACTAGAAGTACGATTAGCTGCTTTTAAAAATAAAACTATCTCGGCTTTTCTCTGAGAAATTTGGGCGCGCAGTTCTGGTGTAATAATTCCTTCTGGAGCGTTGCAGCGCAGGATCTCGCCCTCAACAAAAATATTAATATCTAGAGTGCGAAGGTAAGATAAAAACTCAACTAAGTCCACCGTGACAGAATCTCTGGCATTTGGCGATGAACTCGATATTTTTGGATCGGGCATTTTGAGTCATCCTGTGATTACTTTTGCAAATATAAAATAAATTCCACCAGCGCACAAGCTAAGAGCTTAACTTACCCCTTGCCTACTGTGGCCTAACCTCAGTATGATTCTGTTTGAATCCGCAACCCAAATTCTACCCAAGGTTTCAGCTTATGCCGTTCATGCCCTTCAATTTCCTGTTTCTATGGCTGGTGGGACTGCTGTCCCTCGGGGTACTTGGCGGAGGTATATACATTATTTACGAATGGTACATCGGCGAACTTGTAGGAAATTCCTACTTAGTCAGCGGAGTCTTGATGCTTCTTTGGTCTGTTGGTGGCCGCTTTATCAGTTTGCCCCTGTTCCGCCGCCCCGGTGCTGACGAACCGAAGCCGACGCGGACGGGTACGGTTCAGCGAGTAGAGAGGCCTGATGGCACTATTTTACAAGTAGAATTCTACGGCCCAGAGGACGGACAGCCGATTATCCTCTCCCATGGTTGGGGGCCGAACAGTATGGTTTGGTATTACGCGAAACGCCAACTAACCGATCGCTTCCGAGTGATTGTTTGGGATCTTCCAGGTCTGGGAAAATCCACTCGACCAAAAAACAGCGACTACTCCCTAGAAAAATTTGCCCGCGATCTCGAAGCCGTCATTGCCATAGCAGGAACTAAACCTGTTATCCTACTCGGACACAGCATGGGCGGCATGATTGCTCTAACATTCAGTCGGCTTTTTCCAGAACTTCTCGGTAGTCGAGTAGCTGGTTTAATTCTGGTAGATACGACTTATACTAATCCCCTCAAAACCGCTATTTTTAGCGGTTTATTACGCGCTTTGCAAAAGCCGCTGCTTCAACCAATGCTCTACCTCACCATAGCTCTTGAACCCATTATGTGGGGAATGACTTGGCTGAGCTATCTCAATGGTTCACTGTACATCAGTGTAGAAGTATCGGGATTTAAAGGCACTGAAACGCGCGGTCAATTAGATTTCTCAGCTTTCTTATCAGCCTTGGGTTCTCCCGGCGTTCTCGCTCGCGGCACACTGGGAATGCTCAACTTTGACGAAACAAAAACTTTGCCATCAATTGACATTCCAGTGTTGGTGATCTGCGGCGATTCAGATATTGCCACTACCCCTCCAGCTAGCCTGCGAATGAAAGCAGAATTACCTCAAGCAGAGCTAGTTACTATACAGAAAGGAGGACACATGGCATTAATCGAGCATAACCAGAAGTTTGCCGAAGCTGTCAGGGCATTCTGCACTGAAATTTCGTGACTAAAAATGTGAGTTAAAATCTGGTAGGTTCAGTTAAGCCTGATCCCCCCTAGCCCCCCTTAATAAGGGGGGGACAAGAGCATTCAAAGTCCCCCTTTTTAAGAGAGATTTAGGGGAATCTCCGAGGAATAAACAGTGTTAACCCAAGCGTATTGAGTTAAACTCCTGTAGGTTCTGGCTGTGGTGGCCTTAAAATTCCACATCTTCGCGCTCATTTTCGTCGGTTCTGGGAGCATCCAAACCTTTCGCGGCCCAGCGCATTGTTTCAATGTATTTTGCCAGACTCGCCACAGTCGGAGCCTCAAACAAACTGCTCACAGGTAACTCGACTTGCAAAGCGTCTCGGATGCGAGAAATCAACTGAGTTGCTAGCAGGGAATGCCCCCCTAGTTCAAAGAAATTATCGTAGATACTAACCTGCTGTTTTCCCAAAACTTTAGCCCAAATTTTCCCTAGCACCTGTTCGAGCTCAGTCCGAGGCGCTACATAGTTTTCTGTTATATCCTCGCTGTCTGTATCTATATCAGGCAAGGCGCGGCGATCGACTTTGCCGTTGGGCGTCAGCGGCAGGGACTCCAACACTGCATAAGTTGCAGGAACCATATATCCTGGTAACTTTTCTTTCAAAAATTGGCGCAACTCACTTGACTTTAGCTTTTGAATTTCTGATTTTTCATTAAAGCCATCAGGAACAACATAAGCTACCAAATGTTTATCATCTGGGATGTCTTCCCTTACAATTACTACTGCTTCGCGCACTTGTGGATGCTGGCACAAAGCCGCTTCAATTTCTCCCAATTCGATGCGGTAGCCGCGAATTTTTACTTGGTCGTCAACGCGGCCTAAAAACTCGATGTTGCCGTCAACCCAATAGCGACCTAAATCACCTGTTTTATAAAGGTACGAACCAGATTTATTGCTAAAAGGATTAGGAATGAATGCAGCAGCAGTTAAATCTGGCTGGTTGAGGTAGCCTTTCGCTAATCCGTCACCGCCGACGTACAATTGACCCATAACACCGATCGCCACCGGCTGCAAATCCGCATCGAGGAGATAAATTTGCGTGTTGGCGATCGGGCGGCCGATGGGGATAGATGTTGCGGTTTCGGGTACGTCTTGCACGCAATAATAAGCCGAAAATGTGGTATTTTCTGTAGGCCCGTAAACGTGAATTAATTTAGTAGTTGGCTTTTGTTTGAGAATTTTTTTAACCCATCTCATATCGACCGCTTCTCCGCCAAACAGCAAGCAGCGCAGCGAATTAAAAGTTTGCGGTAAAACTCTAGCAATTTGTTGAAATAAGGCTGTTGTTAAAAACAAAACGGTGATGCCTTGTTGGCGCAGTTCTAAGGCTAAATCGTGAGGCGAAAGGGTAACATTTGTGCTAATCCCCACGAGTTGAGCGCCGTTAAGCAAGGCTCCCCAAATCTCGAAAGTGGCTGCATCGAATGAAGCGTTGGATGCTTGGGCAATTTTATCGGTAGGTTCTATTTTTATATAGTTGGTGTTGAGTACCAGCCGATTTACTGCTTTGTGGGTGACAGCAACTCCCTTGGGTTTTCCTGTTGAGCCAGATGTGTAAATAACGTAAGCTAGGTTGTCTGCTGTTACGGTGTTGGCGGGATTTTCGGCGCTTTCTTTGGCTATGTCTTCCCAGTCGCGATCGAAGTAAATCACCGAGTTTGAGAAGTCTCGGAAATTCTCAATCAATTTATCTTGAATTAGCAAGACTTTAACTTGAGCATCTTCTAGCATCAAGTTTAGCCGATCGCGCGGATAGCTCGGATCTAACGGTAGGTAAGCTCCTCCCGCTTTCAGTATAGCCAACATCCCGACAATTAGGTCGATCGAGCGCTCTGCACAAAGCCCCACTAAAACCTCCGCCCCCACGCCCAGTTTTTGCAGGTAGCGCGCCAGTTGGTTGCTGCGACTGTTGAGTTCTCTGTAAGTGAGGTGCTGGCTGTCGAAAGTTAGGGCGACATCCTCCAGATGCTGCTGAACCCGCTCTTCAAATAACTGATGAATGCACTTATTTTGAGGATAATCTGTCCGAGTATCGTTCCATTCTCTGAATAATTGATTCACTTCATCCTCGCTCAATAAAGGTAAGTTAGCGATTCTTTGTTCTGGATTAGTCACAATGCTTTCCAGCAGCGTTTTAAAATGCCTCAGCATTCGGGCGATCGTAACTTCATCAAATAAATCTGTATTGTACACAGCTACGCCTCTGAGGCCTTCCGAATCTTTCCAATGTTCGCCGTATCTGTTCCTAAACTTATCAGAAGCTTCCCACAAATGCAGCTCTAAATCAAAGCGGGTTGTTTGAGTCTCTAAATGGAAAGAACTCAACTTTAATTCTGGCAATTCTAGCTCCTCCACAGGCGCATTTTGCAGTCCGAATACCACCTGAAACAGCGGGTGGCGATTCAACGATCGCTCTGGGTGCAATTCCTCGACGAGCTTCTCAAAAGGCAAATCTTGGTGAGCGTAAGCTCCCAGAGTTACTTCCCGCACCCGACCCAAAAAATCTCGAAATGTCGGGTTTCCCGAGCAGTCTGTTCGCAGCACTAAAGTATTGACAAAAAAACCTATTAATGATTCTATTTCGCTGCGGTTGCGATTGGCGATCGGCGAACCTACCACAATATCTTCTTGCTGCGAGTAACGGTAAAGCAAAGTTTGAAAGGCTGCGAGGACTGTCATAAATAAAGTCGCTCCTTCTCGCTGCGAGAGCGCTACAAGTGAGTCCTTCAAGTTTTTTGGCAGTTCTAAATATTGAGTTTTTCCGCGATAATTTTGCATAGCTGGTGCAGGGCGATCAATCGGCAAATTTAACACAGAAATCCCGTGCAATTGCTGCCGCCAATAAGCTAGCTGAGTTTCTAATACTTCACCTTGCAGCCATTCGCGCTGCCACTCGGCAAAATCGGCATATTGAAGCGATAATTCTGGTAGGGGAGATGGCTGTTGATTTATCAAAGCTGTATAGATAGCCTCCAGTTCTCGAATTAGCACCCCGATCGACCAATCATCGGAGGCGATGTGGTGCATATTTAGCAATAGAATATGCTCGGTTTCTGTCAGCCGCAGGATGGTGATTCGCATCAGCGGCCCGGTGGATAAATTGAAAGGGCGAAGAGATTCTGCTGCGGAGAGTTTTTTTGCTTCTGTGTGGCGTTGTTCTGGCGGCAAATGTTGCAGTTCTAATAGTTTTAAATTAGTCTTGAAAGCGGGAGAGATTATCTGTACTGGTTGCCCTGATACCGCGGCAAAAGTGGTTCGCAAAGTTTCGTGCCGCTGCACTATTTCGTTGAAGGTTTGCTCTAAGGCTGTTAAGTTGAGGGAACCAGTTAAGCGCAGTGCTGTTACTACATTATAGAAAGGGTTTCCCGGTGCGAATTGGTCGAGAAACCACAAGCGCTGCTGGGCAAATGATGCCGGAAAGACACACACTTCCGCATCCTCAGAAATATTCAGGCTTTGTCGATCGTTTGTAAAGGAATTGTCATAAATTTCGGATGCCATATCTGTTGCTCTTGGGGGATGGGATGTGTTAATTTTTGGATGGCGCGGGGTGGCTTTTTCAGGGTGCGATCGCCTCTTAAAACTTTCGCGAGCAAAAGATCGGAACTGTTAAAATCATAAATCTGGGTGCGGGAGTGCGGGAGAAAGGCGGGCAAAAGAAACCGGATTTCTGGCTGCCGCATCAAGTTATCCATTGAGGGGCTAGGAGTGCCACCCCCCAATCAAATTTAGTCGCGGAACGCGCTGTCACGCTTGTGATTCGGGTGCAATCGGGTGAGTTAAATGCGAGAATTACCGGGAGCAATCCGTGGAGTGGTCAAGCTGTAGTATGATTTTTAATTGCACAAAGTGTTCTTGGGGGGATGCCCTGCGGGATAGCTTTGCTTCACGCAATTTTCTCACATTTCTAGCTTAGCGACTACTATTGATTAAACAGTGTTCGCAATCTCTTAGATCAACTCACTAAAACTTGCGACCTGATTTGTCAACATACTTAAGAACACTGAACGTGCAGTTTAAATTAGAGGTTATAGGCTAATGGCGCAGCGGAACGTATACTCGTCAAAGGACGAGCCAGAGGATGCACAATCACCAGAAGAAGTCCTCCACTCAGTAATGCAAGAACTGGAAGCTTTGCATCAAAATGTCAAAGGTCAGTTAAATCAAGACATTACTCGGCTGCAAACTGAAAAAAATCACCTGATTGAGGATATTGAAGACCTCCGGGAGCAATATCGCAAATTGCAGTCTCAGCAAATGGAATCTCTGTCTGGGCGATACATTCAGCAGCAGCAATTGTGGCTGAAGCAGTTGGCTCAAGTTTTGGCTCACAATTTGCAGGATTTGTTGGTGCAGCGGTTCAACGAACTCAGCGCTAACTCGGGAAATTCTCTCAGCAGCCCGATTCCCAGCGGCGAGTTCCCGATACCCCTGCCGCCGAGCAACTACGACGAACGAGCCTCGCAGTTGCTGGCGGCGCTGGATGAAAGGATCGATCGCAGTTTCCAGATGCTGGAACAAGATTTAACCAGTTACGAAAGCGAGCTTTCCGTGCGGCTCAACAACATGAAAACCCTGGAACTGCAAGGGGAAGAGCTGTTACAAAATCTCGTAAACCGCATCAGGGAAGAACTCGAATCAGAAGAAGAATATCTTGAGAATCCTTTCGATGCTCAAGATTCCTATGTCGAGGAATCAACTAATTCTGTTAATTATGTTAATTCTGTCCGCCCGCAACTTCAGCAGTCGCCAACACCTGTGGAAACGCCGCGAGAACCCGTTCCACAGCCTTCTTCCGTGCCCTCTCCAGCACCCGCTAAAGCATCTTCTCAAGTGCAGACAGGTTTGGTGCTGGCTTTGTCTTCGGCGGTGGTATTGTCGCTGTTTAATGTTTGTTTGAGAATTCTGATTAAAGGCAAAAATCCTCGGGTGGTTTTTGGCTTGTTTGAATTTCCGGGGGTGGTGACTCCGGGTTTTGGAAATTCTTTGTTGATTTTGTTGATGCGGCTGATCGTGGTGATGGCTTTGATGCCGATATTGGCGACATTTCTGTATCCTTCTGTGTGGAAAGATATTAGGCGGTTGTTCGAGTCGGGCGATCGAGCTTTGTGGAGTAAAGTTTTAGGAAGCGCATTTTTTCTGTTTTTGTCTCAGGTTTTGATTTATTTGGCGATCGGCAATATCCCAGCGGGGATTGCGATTACGATTTTCTTTATTTATCCGATCGTCACCGTACTAGGTTCTTGGATCTTGTTTGGCTCTCGCCCCAGCACAGTCGGCTTTTTGGCGATAGTCGGGATTACCGCAGGTTTGATTTTAGCTGGGTGGCCGAGTTTTGCGGCCCCAGCTCCGGGCGGTGGCAATGTCGGGGTGGGAGTCACGGCTGCACTGGCTTCTGGGATTACCTTTGCAGGTTACGTATTGCTGACGCAAATGGCCGCGGGCAAGCTGCACCCAATTCCTTTTAGTTTAGTTAATTTCGCAGCAATTTTTGTATTTTCCTCCCTGAGTTTGTGGGTGCCGCTGTCGGAAAATTTTTCTCCTAAAATCGACCAAAATGTTTGGCCGGGTTTGATTTTGGGAGGCGTTGTTTTAGGGGTGCTGACGCTGTTTAGCTATCTTTTGAATAATTTTGCCATCCGCTTTGCGGGGGCCGCCTTAGCCTCAGTAATTGGCACTTTGGGGCCGGCAATGACCGCACTCTTCGGGTTTCTAATTATCAATGAGAAGTTGCAGCCTGTGGCAATTCTCGGCATGGCTGTGGTGACATTGAGCGTGGCTGCTATGAGTGTGGAACGCATAGTGGCTCCTCAGAAGAAGGCTAGTTAAGGCTTGAATTTGTCCTTCATAATAGATATCAGAACCCCGATTTTTTTTTAAGTCGGGGTTCTGATATCTATCCACTTTAAAATCTAAAATCGTAATTGCTCAACTAGGGGAAAAAATGGAGCCATCAATAGAGAGAGCTTGTTGAATAGATTGATAAGCAGTTAAA